>DATIQS010000327.1:0-13528 GCA_035470605.1 Fibrobacteraceae bacterium | reverse complement strand
ACCTCCCTTGGGCTGACCTGCCCGATCCCAAACTGGAGGGCATTCGCGGGGTGCGTGGCGCGGTGATTCACGATTTAGGCAGCCCTTTTGATGCTCGTCCCGATGCCTACGATTGGCACAATGTCAAGGAATGGAAGGACCTGGCACCCAAGTTTGTGCTCATGGTTTATCGTCATTTCAAGATGACGGGCGACAGAAATGTCCTGCTGGATTGTCGCGAGGCTGTGTATGCGGCTATGGAATACCTGGAACGCATGGTTGAACCCGGGCAACTCTTCCCGCTCACCCACGGGACCGATGACACCTTTGACAATCTGAGTTCCCATGGAATTTCCGTGTATTGCGGGAGTCTTTGGATCGCTGGATTACGCGCTGCTGCCGCGATTGCATCCTCTTTGGATGATTCTGACAAGGCACAGGCCTGGAACTCTGCTGCCGATGCTGCCGCCTATCAGTTTGACGCTGCTCTTTGGGATGAATCGCGCGGCTATTATCATTTCTTCTCTACACCCATTCAGGCTAACGATTTGGAACCCATGCGTCTCGGGCAGCTTGCGCAGGCCCTTCCCGGTGTCGTAAGCCAGGGCTCTGGGCTTTTACAGGCGGTTCAGGCTTTGAATGCGTTTCTCTGGAATGGAAAGCCAATTCCTCCAGAATGGTTGCCCAAAACAAAAGCACCCGCAGCGAAGAGCATCGACAAAAAGGCTCTGCACATTCAGAAAAAAAATCTCATCGCCACCCGCGCCAAGGATTGTATCAAGCCTTCCTTCCAAGCGCGAATCGAGATGGAAAATGATGATGTGTTTGCCGATCAGATGTTGGCGGATACCTGGTTGCGGTTGCTGGAGTTGAAGCCATTGAGTTCAACCCGGCAAGCCAAACTGGCGCTGCAAACCGTGTATCGCATCAATTACCAGGCCAATAGTCCACGAGTTGGCGCGGCCAACCTGGTGCATTTCGACGGTTCCCCGCTGGACGAGTGGAACTTCCAGGCGCACGATGTCTGGATCGGCGTGCAGCATAGTATCGCTTTGGCCATGACCTTCCATGGGCTGGCAGCCGAGGCGCGTGATTTGGAAAAATCCATGTATCGAAATTTGTATGAGGAGGCCCGTATTCCCTTCAGCGCTCCCGAAGGATTCAACACCACAGTTCGTGTCAAGGCTTCGCTCCTTGCAGATAAATTCGGAATGAAGCCCCCCGTGGCAAAGAAGTTGGTGGAGGCTCTAGTGAAGGGTAAAGCTTTGACTTCAGATGGTCGTGTGACTTCAAATGCCCCGCGTACTCCTGCGGATTTTACCCGAAAGTTTTCCGCCGCCTGCAAGTCCGCCAAGGTGGAAGTCAAGGCTCTGTTTGAACTAATGCATCACACGGGGCTCAAATACACCGCAGGCCGTTATTTCAGGCCCGGAATGATTTGGGGACTCTGCTTCAAGCAAGCGGAGCGCTGAGGCCGGTGAGGCCCTGAGGTGGACAACCCAGAATCTAGGTAGTTGCCCACGGCACCACTCGCCGCACCAGATAGACCACCAACCACCATTGATTGGCCCATCTGGTCTGCGTACCATGTGTCACCGTTTGCCAAAGTGCTTAGCGTGTAATTTGACGCCCCGGCGGCGATGCCGCCGGCCTCTCCCATGGCGACGCCTGCCTCGATGGCGGACGAACCGCTCATCAGTTCCGCCGCAGCTCCCGCCGTATTGTACGTGAGCCAGCTCACAGCGGCCCCTACTGCGCCAGCCTTCACGGCACTCCACCCCCAGTGCCCTGTGGTCGCCCCATGATAAACATATCCGGTAACGAACCCGATCCCGGCGGCGATGGCGTCGTCCCATCCGAACCACAGGCCGTACTCGTCCACGCCGTTCACCGGATCCCCGCCATATGCATACGGGTTCGCGAACTGTCCCGCCGGGTCTGGCACCATCCACGTCAGCAGATCCGCATCGTACCACCGCGCTCCGAAGTAGTACGCCGCCGCGTATTCGTCCAGCTCCTTGCCTGTCCATTGCAGGCTGGGCTCACGGGCGCCAGCACTGGCGCGCTCCATCGTCTTTTCTCCGTAGGGCGTGTAACGATGTTCACCTGGGCGCCTCCGTCCCTGTAGGACGGACCGGGCTATATCCAGCGGGCAACAGGTTGCCTCGCTGGACCAGGCCCCACTGCGTGGGTCCCGGCACTTCGTGTCACTATCCCTGGCGCATGCGGAATGGAGTTCCATGCCCAGAAGATAGCTCATTGCTTCTCTGATGCCTCTCCTATACGCCTTGTTGCCAATTCAAACATTTCCTCACATCTTCTTCCGCACTCCAAAAATTCACTCCTATCGCGGGCATCGCGAACCAAAGCCGAAATGGGTACGCCATCAACTCATCCGCCTCAAGGCGCACATGCCGCAAGCGGGGTGTCGAACTATTGCTCTGATGTTCAACCGCATCTTTGCTCAAAAGCGGGGCGTCAGTGTCGGCAAGACGTTCGTCTACAAAGTTCTGTGCGATCATGCAGCGGAAATAGCACAGCTTCGCGACAGATGGAAGCATCGTATTCCCGAATCAATGCCGGTCAACAAGGTCTGGGGCGTGGATCTCACCGAAATCCAGGATACCAACGGGAAAGCAAAAACCGTACTTGGAATCTTGGATCATGGTAGCCGGAAGTGCGTCACGTTGAGGAGTATTGCGAATAAAACATCACTGACGTTTGCCAAAGCATTGATTGCCGCCATCGAGCTGTATGGGAAACCCAAGGCGATCCGTACCGATAACGAGTCCTGTCTCAACTCGCGATTGTTCAATGTCGTACTGTTCATCCTTGGGATCAGGCATCAGAGAACGCTACCACATTGCCCTTGGATGAACGGGAGGATCGAGAGGTTCTTTGGCGCGTTCAAGCAATTCGCAGACCAGATTCTGTTCAGTGCATCGAAGATTCAAGTTGCGTTGGACGAATTCGCCCTGTGGTACAACCACATCCGGCCGCACCAGCATCTCGGCGGCAGGACTCCCGACGAGGTTTGGAATCACGTCGATCCATTCGCACAGCCACCAAAATCATGCAGAAAGTTCAGCGCATGGGACGGGCTGCTGACGGGATACGCGGTGGATTACGGGTGAAATGCGCTCTGGGTAAGGGCATGCTGTAGCCTGTACGCAAGGACAGGCGTTGCGGATTGAATTTTATGGAGTTTCTGCGCTGTTTTCCGCGCTCACCGACGCGGTGCTGGTTGCGCTTTCTGCATTGCGGACGTCGGACAGGGCACCAGGATTCGCGGAATCATATTGGAAATATATCAATAATATCATGACTTCAAATCACAAAATTACTGGTAAACGCTCATTCGTCCGTGCTTTTCATCTCAAAGCCAGCCTGAACCGCTTGCTCCATGGCGGTGATTTCTTCGTCGGTCAGCTTGCTGAATTGGGAGGCGCGTTTGGTGCTGGATATTTTGCCTTGGGATTGCACGCAAAGGTTCATGAACAGGTCCATTTGCCGGTCTGGCAGGTCCACGATTTCGCGGAGCATTTTTCGGGTGGCGTCGTAGTGCCGTAGAAACTCCAATTCCGTGGTCAGTTCTTCGTCGATGGTTGTCGCAATAAAACGGGATAGGGCCTCTGCCTGGGGTGTCAGGTCCATGAACCGGTACAGGTTTACTGTTTCGTTATGGACAACCATTTTGCCTGTGTCATCCAACGTGTATTGGATTTGGGGGAGCACTGATTTTGAGTAGGCCTCCAGGGACGCATCGTAGTCGCTGGAATGTTTGAGCATGGTCGCGGAGACCGGGAATACCATGCCGCTTGGGGTGTAGCCTCTGCGCGCCAGGACATTGTGGATCAGGAATCGATGGATGCGGCCGTTGCCGTCTTCGAACGGATGGAGGAACACAAAGCCATAGGCGAGGACTGCCGCATGGATGACGGGGTGGATACCGCCATTTCCCATACGGGTATTGGACTCCTCCAGGCCTAGCATCAGGGAGGGGATGTCTTCTGGTTTCGGACAAACGAAATGGACAAATTCGGTTTGGAACTGGATGGTTTGCCCGACGTAGTTCTGCGTTGTCCGGTAGTCGCCATCCACGAAACGGACATCGACGATGCGGTTCTGGAGTTCGAGCAGGCGGTTCTTTGAACAGAAGTCATCGCGGTCCGCCAATTGGAGCAGGGAGATGAATCGTTCGGCGCGGGTGGCGTTCGGCGTTTCCCTCTCGATTTCGAATGAGGATTTGGTTTCCTTTTGGAAGAGATACCCGAGAGCCCGCCGTAGCTGTTCTGGCGCATAGTCCTTGAATAGCTCTGCGCATTGCTGAGGGTGGTTCGCGCTCTCCATTTTTTGGAGATCCGTCGTGCGCCGGACGATAGGACAGAATTTTTGCGGCCCCAGCAGGTTGTCGATGATCCGGTAGCGGGCGATGCGGGTCCCTGTTTCCAGCGCGTAGTATTTTTCGGGGTCCAGAATGGGGACGTAGTTGCACCGCGGCGCGTCGGGGATGGGCAGTTTTTCTTGCCGGAGGAATTCGTAGAGGAACCACACTTTGCGGCACAGGATTCCTGTGGGTTTTGATTGGATGAAGGCGATGAGTTCTTCACGGGGCGCCGATTGAAAGACTTTGTCCAGAATGCCTAGGTGGATGCCGTCGTATTTGAGGGCGAACTCAAGGTGGTCCCAGGGAGTGTCGCCGGGCCAGAACAATGCGGGGAAGGTTTCTAGAATGGTGGCGTTTTCGACGCGCAGCACTCTTGAGCCCGCAATTTGGGAGTGGTGCCAATGGACTTGATCGGCAATCTGATAGTGCTCCAGCAGGTAATCGTACCCTGCGGGCCTGATGCTTTGCTCCTGTGCCACTAAAAACCCTTTTCCTTATGAAAAAACGATTTCAAATATTCATTTTTATAAAAAAATGTCTTTATCTCGCTGTTTTTAAAAACAAAAAATAAACTATTTCTGGAAATAGGCGACAAAAATTCGTGTTCCGAGACAAAAAACGATAGCGTTTTCCGATTTCTAGTAAAAAACGCTTTTGCGGGTTCCCTACACCCTTGTCACTAGGTGTTCCAAGGGCCAGCGGGATTTGGGGAGCTTGGCGTTGAAGTCTGTTTCGGCACGGTAGCCCAGGGCGACCATGGCCATTGAGGAGAGGCCTTGGATTGGCAGGTTAAATTCCCGGTCCAGCGCTTCATTGTCATAGCCTTCAATGGGCACGGCGTCGATGCCGAGCAGGGCGGCGCCGAAGAGGAGGGTGCCCAGGTTTAGGTACACCTGCCGTTGCATCCAAAATTCCGTGTCGTGCCGTTGCTTGCGGTGCAGGTCCACGTAGAACAGACGGGCCTTCTGGCCTTTTTCCCTTTTGACGGGTTGCGGGAAACGGCCGTCTTTGTCTTCTTGTGCGGCGAGCGCCTCCAGGTAGGCATCGTCCAGGGTGGTCTTGGCGCAGAATACGATCACGTGGGAGGCGTCGATGATCTTGGGCCGGTTGTTATCGTAGGGCGCGACCTGGGTGGCGCAGGTGAGGCGTTCTCGGCCCTGTGGGGTGTCGGCGATCAAAAAGTGCCAGGGTTGCGAGTTTACACTCGAAGGGCTCAGGCGCAACAGGCTCTCGAGTTGCACGAACAGCTCGGGCGCGATGCGTTTGGAGGGGTCAAAGGCTTTGGTGGAGTAGCGTTTCTGGAAAATCTCGGTTAGGTTCATCGGGTGTCTCCAAGGTTACCTAAAAAATAATCATCCAGCCAGAATTCCAAAACGAATACGGATGGAAAACACAAACGAAGAGTCATATCGCCCGTCAGCGATGCGAATTCCGAGGCCTCCAAAGCTCAAACCAAAATGCGGAAGAATATCCCAACCGACCTGTATGCTTTTATAGAGCACCCCTGATCGTGGGTAATAATAGACGGAAAAATTTCCATAACCGTGAGGTAACCAGGCAGTCCGAAAGTCACACGTCACTCCCAAACCTCCCTCCAACGCATCGATATTTCGTCCTTGGCTTGCTTGAGCCAGCGAGTCCATATAAAGGAAGGCCCCCTCTACCCAAAGATCGGGGAGCCCGTTTTCCATCAAAACGCAATAACCTACAGAGGCCTGTAGAAAGGGGCTGGCTTGTCTTTCGATTTGTCGATCTTGAAATCGATGTTCAAAGACATGTCGTTTCAGTGCGAGACAACAAGGGCTCGTGTCAAATATCCAGAAATTTTCCCTGTATCTTTGACTGAGGCGTTGTATAAGGTTCCGAATCCCAAATATGCGAAGGACTCCTGATCTTCCCCATAAACAATGGACATGGAGAGGACAAAAAAACAAGAGCCCGGCGAAATGAACGGATTTCTTTCACAAGCGCCATAGCATCCCCACATTGAATGATCCATGGCTAGAGCGCTTCCCTTGACGTTTACGAACAAAATTATTGTCATGAATCGTCAACCCCCAATACTCGCCAACATTCCAATCGAGGGAACAGGGATAGCGTATCAATTGTGTCCCGGCAAAGGATTTCGCGCCACTCACCATAAATGCACCTCGTTTGGGAGACCCATAAAAATGAAGCTGGCTCTCCATTCCCAAGTTGACTCCAAAGCGATTCGACCTGGTCTCGGCACAGAGGTCCAAGGACAAGACGATTTTCCTCCCCTTCAGTCTTGAGATTCGAAAACAGCCAGGCACAGTTTCTGCGCAGGGAACCCAAAATGTCTTGCTCTGGTAATTCAGGACGGGAGGAAATGCGGAGGCGAAGCCTAGAACGACACGAGCTGTCTAGGTTGATCAAAAAACCAATGAGTTGCCTGCGGGAATCGGGTTCCTCAAATAGCTCATCCCATCCATCAAGGATCAATGTGAGGGGAGCATCGCCATTTGGAGCCTTCCCGTATGGAGCCCAGAAAGGCGGGTCCATTCTCTTTGATTCCCACATAGAGGACGTCATTTCTCTCTCCGAATTGACGCAGGTGGGTATTCTTTCCAGCGCCAGCCTGTGACCAATCAGAAACAGAAAGGGGGTATCTTGCCAGTGATCCAAAGGCTTGTATTGGGAATAACGGAGAACGTCCTGAACATTCCAGTGCAAGGAGTCACTTTCGTTTCCTTCCATAACCGCTGAAGTTTTATCGTGTCGGAGAAGGACTGCATGAACCCTGCTCCTTAGAAAATCCTCTTATTAGAAGATCCGAAGCTGGTCCTATTCGGAATCCTCTAAGCAACGCACCGAAAATCCGTAAAACTTATCGGTGTCGACGTTGTACACAGTAGGGTCGGTCCCCATAAACCGGAAGTAGGCTCGCGAGGAAGAGTACTCCGTGCCGGTCCACCAATAGCCAGCACCAAGGGCACTGAATGCCGTCCCGTCGTACCTGCCTCCCGGCAGAGCAGAAAAACCGTAGAAGTCCAGATTGGGGTAACCCGAATAAGAATCCCAGGTGGTGACCTTGAGGTATCTCCCCGCTTTCGTATAACCGCCCACATAATTTTCTAGGGTATTCCAGTCATCGATCGTGGGCAAATGCCAATCCGAGGGGCAAGCGCTATTCGCTGCGGCCCAGTTGTATAACACACCATAAGTCAGGTAATTACTAGTGACTTTGGCAGAATCAACACGGGTTCCATCATAGTCATAGATATAATACTTGGGAACTGTTGTGGCGGAATCCTCCTCGATATTCACGGAGGGCAGGTAAGCCAGGTTCTCGGCCATCCAAGTTTGTGTGCCAATCACCACGATGTTATAAGTCTGCTCGTCACGGCAATCCGTTACCGTATTCGTTCCATAAGTGTTGGTACAAGATACGATAGAACTCGATGACGAAACTGTGTTTAAAAGGGCGCCGCTGGATGAAGTCGATTCACTCGACGTTTCTGCGTAGCTACTCTCCGTCGATGATGAAATAACGGACGAACCCTCCGTGTTTAAGGGTTCGTCGCCAGTAGAGTTTAAAGAGTCGTCGCAGCCGATGATCAGGAAACATGTGGCAAGGCCAGTCAACCAGATCGAAAAATGACTATTCATATAGACTCCTATAATTAATCGTATCCCTGAAAATAGGTAATACCGGAAAGCAGAGGCGCTTAAGCGATATTCAATGCGGAAGGCACCATTACCAAACTTTCCCAAAAACGGAACATCCCAGAGCAGGGAGTCGTTTCTGTTTAAGTGATCCTGCATAAATTTATAATTGACCCCATCATGAATCTCATCACAAAATATTTGATCACGGCGTTTGTGGTTGTGTTGGTATCGGAACTCGCCAAGAGAAGCGATAGGATCGGAGGCCTTGTCGCCGCATTGCCTTTCGTGACGATTATGACGCTGTGCTGGCTTTATTTCGAAAAACAACCCATGCAAAAGATTGCCAACCATGCCTGGTATACTCTGTGGTATGTGATTCCCACTCTTCCCATGTTTATGGTGTTTCCAATTACCCTTCCTAAAATTGGATTTTGGCCTTCGTTAGGCCTTTCCGCTGTAATTACGATCATCAGTCTTTTCCTGTTTGCGAAATTTATGTCATTCTTTGGCGTAAAACTGATCTGAGCCTGTACCCATCACGCGTATTGCAAGCCCTTCATTGTCTTATCCCGAAGCCCTTTTTTATTATCGTTGGATTGCTGATGGTGACTGGTACGCCAGTTGAAAAGGGAATCCCGGTGTAATTCCGGAACTGCCCCGCAGCGGTAAATGGGAACGAAAGCCTCCCCCCCACTTAGGGTAAAGGCACTGGGTCACAATGGAGTGACTTGGGAAGCCGAGGCCGGTAGGAACGCGCAGTGCGCACAAGCCCAAGAGTCCGAAGACCTGCCTCAGTGTATCCTCTATTTTGGAGGATGCTTCACCTGCCTTCTTGGGACGAGGCATTGGTCATGCGTTCTTTTTTTGACATTACGATGCGCCTGTACAGGTCTCCCCAAGAATTGGAGGAGACCTTATGTCCATTCGGAAAACAGCTCTCCTGCTGAGTTGCGCGCTTGGCTTGGCTTCCACCTCTTTTGCCGCACGGCCTTTCGCCACTGCCGATGCCGGGACTGTCGAACCCAACCATGTGGAAATGGAGGTGGCGGCAGATTACGGTGATGATGCGCTGACGCCTTCGCTGGGCTTTACGCTGGGTCTAACGGATCGTTGCGATTTGGCCCTATCTTCAGCCTATACCACCTATCCCAAAGCAGACCGCGGCACGGATCCTTTGGGGCTTACGCTGAAAATGTCGCTCTGGACCGATCACTTGGCCTTGGCGGCAACGGGGGCTCTGGGTGATTCGGAATGGCAGGCCCTGGCGATTGCATCACACGAATTGGGCAATCTGAATTTGAACGCCAATGTCGGGTTTGACGCTGTCGGAGGGAGCAACGAGAAAGAGGCCTTGTATAACATTGCGGCGAACTACGCGGTGGGCCCGGTACACATCGGAGCGGAATATCTGGGTGTATCCAAGGATGCAGACACTTGGGGCGCTGGTGCACAATGGGAAATTCAGGACTGGGTGGCGGTGGATGCCGGTGTCCATGCCAATCTTTCCACCAGTCCGACTTGGACTTTCACCACCGGCCTCTGGACCACATTCTAACAAGGAGTAGAACATGCATATCATGGAAGGTTTCCTGCCGGTCAAGCATGCCATCGGCTGGGGATTGGTAACCCTGCCCTTTCTGGGCTACGGCTGCACAAGACTTGCCAAACAAATGAAAGGGGACTCGGGCACCAAGTTGATGCTGGGTGCCAGTGGAGGGTTCACCTTTATCCTCTCCTCACTGAAAATTCCATCCGTCACGGGAAGTTGCTCTCATCCCACGGGCACAGGCTTGGGCGCCATTGTGTTCGGGCCGGGCGTGGCGATTGTCATGGGATTTGTCGTGCTGGTGTTCCAGGCGCTCTTGTTGGCGCATGGCGGACTCACCACCTTGGGTGCAAACACCTTCTCCATGGCCATTGTGGGGAGCTATGTCGCTTACGGCGTGTTCCATCTGGGACAGAGCCTGCATATCTCTCCCAAGATCTCGGTCTTTTTTGCCGCGAGCCTTGCGGACCTGGCGACCTACATCACCACATCCTGGCAGCTGGCATTGGCGTTCCCTGACCCGGTGAGCGGCTATTTGGGTGCTGCGGTTAAATTCATGGGCATTTTCGCGGTGACCCAGATTCCACTGGCGATTAGTGAAGGCCTGTTGACCGTGCTGGTTTTAAACCTGCTGAGCCAGAACGCGCCGGATTCCCTGCGTGCAACTTTGCCCTTTACCAAGGAGGCCTGAGATGAAAAAGCAGAATCTATTGCTCTTGATCGCGGTGATTGTCATCGCCGTCATTCCCCTGGTGTTTATCCACCCCACTCAGGACGCGGAGATTTTTACCGGTTCTGATGACCAGGCGGAAAGCATGATCACCCAAATCCAGCCGGATTATCAACCCTGGTTTCAACCCTTTTGGGAACCGCCCTCTGGGGAGATCGAAAGTCTGCTGTTCGCCTTGCAGGCGGCCATTGGCGCTGGCGCTATCGGTTATGTGATTGGCGTCTTCCGTGGGCGGAAGCAAGCAAAGGGGACTACGGCTTGATTCGAGCCGAATTGGCATCTCATGACCATCGCTTCCGAGCTCATCCCTTGGAACTGATGGTTTTTTGTTTGCTCTGTCTTGCGACGGCTTTAGTTGCACCCCCTTGGCCTGCTGGCCCTTTGATCTTGTGTGCAACTTGGTTGGTGGCCCTGGTTGGAGCTCACATCCCCGGGCAGCTTTTTTTCCAGTTGTTCCGAGTGCCTGCGGTTTTTTTGTTCCTGTCTGTACTGAGCTTATGCGTTAGCGTCTCTGCGTCCGACGGCTCCCTCCTCTCTTTGGCCTGGTCTGCCCAGGGCGTTCAAACCGCCCAAAAGGCCGGATTACGCGCTTTGGGTGCTTTGTCTGCCACGCTCACTTTGGCAATCTGCATTCCATTGCCCGAAATTTTCCGCTGGCTACGCCGCCTGCATATCCCAGACTTCCTTTTGGAGTTTACTGCCCTGGTCTATCGCATGATTTTTGTAATGGAAGAAGCGCGTCAGGATATTCAGCGGGCGCAAGAAGTCCGGTTAGGTTACTCCGGTTTCCGCAACTCCTTTCGTTCTCTATCTCTGTTGGCCACCTCTTTATTCCTACGCAGTCAGCAGCACGCGATGCGCTTGGAACGCGGCCTGGAAAGCCGTACCTACGATGGAACCTTATGTGTTTTATCCTCACAACCGGCACGCATTTCGTGGCTAGGGCTTGTTGCTGCGATTTTGGCTCCTGTGACTATTTGTGCGTTCTCATTTTGGTTTTCCTTGTTGTGCCCCCCTCTCTCTCTTTCCCTCTACCCTTTACCCTTTGAGCCTTGTTCTAGTGGGTGCTTTCCATGCTGATGGAGTTGCAATCCATTCGGTTCGCCTATCCAGATCCGGCGGGACAGCGGAAGAGGCTCGGCCTACGCGCCCAGGCAGTTGATGGAGTTTCGATGACGATCCAGGCAGGAGAAAAACTCGCCCTGCTGGGGGCAAATGGCTCTGGGAAAACCACTTTGCTCTCCTTGTTGAATGGTTTGTTGCGCCCTTCTTCGGGCGCGGTATTCTGGCAAGGTTCTGCCCTGGAGTACGGCAAAAAAGCGTTACGTGATCTGCGTCAGCAAGTCGCGACGGTTTTTCAGAATCCCGAAGACCAGCTTTTTGCAGGAACTTTATACGAAGACGTTTCCTTTGGACCCTTGAATTTGGGGCTAGGGGAATCCGAGGTCCGCTCGCGCGTGCAGGACGCTTTGCTCGCTGTGGAACTGGATCGCCAGGCTGACCTTCCCTTGCACATGCTGAGCTTTGGGCAAAAGAAACGTGCAGCCCTGGCCGGAGCCCTGGCCATGCGTCCTCGTATGCTCATCCTTGATGAACCGACAGCGGGGCTCGATCCCCATAGCGAAATGCGCCTGCTGCAAATTTTGGATACCCGGGTGCAACAAGGAACCTCTGTGGTGTTTTCGACTCACGATGTTGATCTTGCCTGGGAATGGTCGCACCGTGCGGCGTTGCTGTCGGAAGGACGCTTGCAGGGCCTTGGGAAAACGCAGGCTCTGTTGTCCGATGCGCCTCTGATGAAACGTTGCGCCTTACGCTTGCCGCGTGGAATTTCAGTGCTTTCTGCTCCGCGAATTCGGAAAGCCGTTCAAGCCCCGGTGCAAACCGGCACCCCATCCCGGCTCCTTGTCTTTACAGGAGAAGGGAAAGGGAAAACCACCGCATCTCTGGGACTCGCGCTACGGGCAGCAGGTCATGGCTTTGGTGTCGCCATCTGTCAGTTTATCAAGTCCAGGCGACAGGTGGGGGAGGTCCTGGGATGCAACGACCAACCAAACATTCGTTTCTTTGTTGGTGGACAGGGTTTTGTGCCTCCACCTGAGTCCCCACAGTTTCCCCGCCATTGTCAGAGCGCCCAACGTGGCTGGCGCTGGGCAAGGACGGCATTGCATTCGTCGGCATACCGCGTGGTCATCTTGGATGAAATCTGCGTGGCGCTTCATCACGGTCTTTTGTCCAACACCGAAGTCCTGGCAGAGTTGCGCCTGTTGCCTCCAGGGAAAATTGTTGTGTGTACCGGTCGCTATGCATCACCGGATCTCCTGAATTTGGCTGACACGGCCACGGAAATGCGCAAGCTGAAACACGCCCTGGATCAAGGGATCCCCGCCACGCTGGGAGTGGAAAAATGACGCGCGCCCTGCTTGTCGCCGCACCGCATAGCGGCACGGGGAAAACAACCTTCTGCGCAGGACTGGCGGCCTGCCTGCGTCAACGGGGCATACGCGTGCGCTGTTGCAAGGTGGGACCGGACTATCTCGACCCTTCCTGGTTGACCCTGGCGAGCGACCGTCCTTGTATCAATCTCGATCTCTGGCTTCACGGAGAAACGTCGGTGCGCCGGCGCTTCCAAGAGGCTTGCCGCGATGTGGATGTCTGCTTGGTGGAGGGTGTCATGGGCCTCTATGATGGCCTTCAGGCGAAAGAGGACACCGGCTCTTCTGCGCACGTAGCGCGTCTCCTGGGAATCCCTGTATTGCTCCTTGCGGATGCTTCGGGCTGTGCCCGTAGTTTTGCCGCTTTGGTGCATGGGTTTACGTCTTTTCCCCAGGCCCCGTCGTTCTGCGGCGTGATCGCCAACCGCATCGGCAGTCCCCGACATCGGCGGATTCTTCAGGACGCGTTGGATTCTCAATCTGCGTTACCACCTTTGCTGGGAACTCTACCACAGCAAGGTATGCCCACACTGGAAAGCCGCCATCTGGGGTTGGTCTCTGCTCGCAATCAAAACGAGGCGCAAAGCATTTTGGATGCACTGGCGGGCATTGTGGCCCAGCATGTGAGTGTGGACAAACTGCTATCTCAAGCAGGAGACATTCCGAGTTCTCCTCCTGTTTTGGCAACACCCATAACATCCCCGCATTGCCGTATCGCCTTGGCGTGCGACGAGGCTTTTCATTTCTACTACTCTGGGCTGGAAGCCGCGTTGCAGGAACGCGGTTGCGAAGTGGCTCGATATTCTCCACAGCACGAAGAT
>DATIQS010000326.1:0-2084 GCA_035470605.1 Fibrobacteraceae bacterium | reverse complement strand
CAACAAGCAAGCCCAAATGGCATGTCGCAACATCAGATGTGTCTCCTTGGTTCAAAGCATCAAAATTCTCTGTTGCGAAAGATAAATTCCGCACAGCCCATCGGCAAAAAATGGATGATGGGGATCACGGAGGGGCAGGATGGGATGGGAACGCTGAACGGCAACCAGGTTAGAGGGTAGAGGTTGCAGTACGACTGCCAAGTTAGAGGGTAGAGATGAGACTCAGCAAGACGTTCTGTTCAGAGCCTCTGAACGTCGTTTCGCGAAAAGCATGCCGCTCCACAGATTGTACCTGGGAGGTTTTGAACGACAGCCAGGTTCACAGGGTCTAGCCTTCTACCCTCTACCCTCTAACCTTTACCCTAAACGCCTCGCTTCGTACAATTCTGGAACAACCTTCTACCCTTTTCCCTAGGGCTTCCCGGCACGACTTTCGCAGCGCAGACGCCGTGGTGCAAGGTCTCACGCGGAGGGAGCGGAGTTTTGCACGACATTCCGCGAAACGCATGCCGCTCCACAGATTGTACCTGGGAGGTTTTGAACGACAGCCAGGTTCACAGGGTCTAGCCTTCTACCCTCTAACCTCTAACCTTTACCCTAAACGCCTCGCTTCGTACAATTCTGGAACAACCTTCTACCCTTTTCCCTAGGGCTTCCCGGCACGACTTTCGCAGCGCAGACGTCGTGGTGAAATTAGTTCGACCCTTTGGCTTTCGACGCGCCTATAGCTTTTTCCGGATGCGACTGGGCAAGAAGCCCATGCTTTCGCGATACTTGGTGACCGTGCGGCGGGCAAGTTTTAATCCATCGCGCTCTCCCAGCAACTTGACCAGCTGGTCGTCGGAGTATGGTTTCTCCTTGGGCTCTTCGGCGAGCAGGCGTTTAATGGCTTCCTTGGCCACGGAGGCACTAACCTCCACGCCGTCGCCCTGGTCCACACCCACGGAGAAGAACTCTTTGAGCTCCATTACACCCCAATCAGTTTGTACGTATTTTCCGTTCGTTACACGATTGACGGTGCTGATGTGCATACCAATTTCTTCGGCAACATCCTGCAGGATCATGGGCTTGAGGTGACCGGGCCCTTGTCGGAAAAAAGCGAGCTGATGTTTGAGAATAGAATCCATAACACGAAGCATGGTAGCACGGCGCTGACCAATACTATGGATCAACAGGTCTGCCGCCTTAATTTTTTCGCGAATGTAACGTTTGTCCTTAGAGCTGGTATGCGAGTCGTGCAAAAGGTTCCGGTAAGCCTTGGATATGCGAACCCGAGGGACGGTGCCGTCGTTTAGCCGGAGTTCCAGATCGCCATGATCATTTTCGGTCACGATCAAATCCGGAATTTTTGCGGGAGATGCACCACCGCCTGCCAGCACACCGGGTTTCAAATGGAGACGGGCGATTTCATCCAGAATAATATGTTTAACCTGCTCGGGGGACAGATTCATTTTTTTCCCGATGTCGTTGTACTCCAGACTGGTGAAAAGATCAAAGTGTTTATCCAAGATTTCCACAGCCTGGGGTGACAGATCCTCCCGGCGCCAGGCTTGTAGCAGCAGGCATTCCCGCAGATTTCGTGCACCAATTCCTGGGGGATCAAAGGATTGCAAAACATGAAGAGCTTCTCGCACGGAAAGATGAGTTTCCTCCAGCGGAAGCTCCCCTCGTAGCATGCGTTCAATTTCTAAAGCAGCAGGATCTTCGTGAAGAATGGGGGCATCGGAATCCTTCGGCAGGGGACGCAAATATCCATCCTCGTCCAGCAAGTCAATCATATAGCGCACCAAGGCTTCCACCTTGGGCAACAATTTCCGATCCTGCAACTGTTCCAGGAGATGATCTTCTAATGTCTTTGTGTAGGTTTGGATGCGTTCCCAGGTTTCCGTATCTGTAGATTTGGAGAGGTCTTCCCCATCGCGAGCCCCAAAGTCCCTATCTTCCTGCGCGGGCTGCTCCCAGGCTGCCTCATCTGGAGTACTTTCAGAAGGAGCCAGTTCTGGCGCAATGTCTAACTCTCGGTCCTCTGGAGAAGCCCCATCTTCATCAGGCTCTCGAGGCTCCTCTCCCCCTTTGGAGAGGTC
>DATIQS010000325.1:0-7275 GCA_035470605.1 Fibrobacteraceae bacterium | reverse complement strand
CAAATGTCCTCCCCGCCCCCCCTTACAGCACCCTCTTCTAGACCAGGCCTCATCCAATGGAATCGCCACACATCCTCTCCATTTTCTCAGGGACAGCCTCTGGCTCTCTACCTAGGAGATGGTCTCGGTGGGCCTTGGTTTGCACTCGGCGTGCTGGAGGCCGTGGAACGCTATGAAATTCCACTCTCCCGTGTGGTTGCCTCCGGTTGGGGGGCCTGGGTCGGAGCCGCCTGGGCAGAAGGATACAGTCTCCAACAAATTCGCGCCATGCTTCTGAACGCCCATGCTTCATCCCGAAAAACATTGGCGAAAGACCCAGTAGAATTTCCAGATCTTTTACACTCCCTGGCACCTCAAGGATTTCCTGCGCTGCATCTCGAATTCTCACTGGAGCATGATTCCTCTGGAGCGACTTGGATCCGTCCAAGCCCCCATCCAGATCTTCCCCAACAAACCGAGGCCCTGCACCGTCAACTCTTGTTGCAGGAACCCCTGTTGGAACGCATTACCTTCGATTCTTCCTCTCCAAATGGCGTGCGTGTTCCCTGGTCGGTACTACTTTGTGAGGAATCCCAAGCAAAAATTCTCATCAGCCCGGATCGCCCTGCTGGAGATTGGGTCTTCGCCTCCGTAGGGATTCCCTCCCACCAAGGATCCGACAAATGGGTTCCTC
This sequence comes from Fibrobacteraceae bacterium, assembly GCA_035470605.1. Taxonomy (GTDB): domain Bacteria; phylum Fibrobacterota; class Fibrobacteria; order Fibrobacterales; family Fibrobacteraceae; genus CAIRAY01. The sequence continues at coordinate 6,602 of DATIQS010000325.1, read as the reverse complement.
TCGACCAATGCACCTCTCTTCCATTAAACAACCTACAAGATGCTTGGCCACAGAATGCGTGGATTTTCGCCTTTTCCTGGCCAGAACGAATGAGTTCGGACACCTCGCCTCGCCTGCGCAGAGAGCTTGCCGGGTTAGATTCCTACCGGGATTTCCCGGGGATTTGGGTGAGGCCCCATAACGCCATCTCTCCAGACTCTATTTCCGCCTGGGAACAAGCAGGTTTCGATGCCATGCGCTCCCATCTTTCCGAGTTGCAGCCTCTGGGCCTCCATACACATTCCTGGGTTGCCCTCCCCAAAATTTCTCCCTCCCTAAATCAAGCCTCCATGTCCTTTGATGGCGTCTCCGCTGAATACCAAAACCATTTATCGAGTTATTGGCCCGACAGTGGCTCCTGGCCGCAGCGTTTGGATTCCTTTTCCCGTGGCGTTGGAAGTAGTCCCCTCTACGACTCCCTACAGGTTCTGGTGGTTTCCCAGAAGGCCACGGATCTAGAAGATGACGAAGACCTGAATGTACCGGTGCTGGCAGTTCGCACGCATCCACGCTCCCATTTGGAGATCGCGGCGGGAGGAGAGGGTTCCAATCTAATTGGACCACAAGCGGCAGCGCGGCTTCGTTTGCACTGGGTCAACCAGATGGAATTTGATCTCATCGTTTCAGGATTCTATGGCGAATCGATGCAGGGTATTTTACCGGAATTTCGTCTGAGTCGCGTGCATGGACCCGGCCTGGCATTCTCCTCTGGAGCGGATCTCCGCCACATCGACTTCCGAAATTGGCTCGGGCGCCTTGCTTCCGGGACGGCCTCGGAACCAGAGATTCATGAGGAAACCCGTAAGGATGTTTATTTGCGCATTCATTGGCAACCCGGAACCCAATGGGAACTTCGACCCACAGTGATCTTTGGACATAACGACTTTTACAGCACCATGAGCCGCAAACTGGTGCGCTGGAATTATCTCGGAGATTCACTGGTACAGGCTAAATCCCTAGAGGCGCGTCTGGAATGGGACCGCAGCCGGGATCAGGGCCAGCCGGGATTTTTTGCAAAAAAAGGTTTCCGACATTGGGGGAGCGTGGGCTTACGCTCCGTATCCTTACAAACTTCGGATTTCACCTCGTATTATGCGCCTATGTACGCGCAAGGGCAAGCACGAGCGGACCTCGCCTGGGAGCCTCTTTCCCTGCTGCATTTAGGGCTCTTCGCGGAAGGAGGGTTAGCGGGACGCATCGCTTCGGGCCATTGGCAGTATCCAGAAAAGCTCGAACTCATGTCTACCGCTGGACAGTACCAGGACACTGCCATCACGGAACGATTCAAACTTCACTCCAGACTCACCCCGATCTCCTCCCAATGGAACTTATCGCAGTTCAGTTCCAACCATTACCTTGGAGTCGCCTCATCCCTAGCGTTGCAACTGCAAGGCAATGGGCTCTGGATTTTTGCAGCCTTTTTCCATGACTCCGAAGAAAGCGACAACACCTATGGATGGAAGGCGGATCGCCTCACTCTGGAGCCCTTACTGCGTCTCCATTGGCAATCGCTGGAATTTTGGGCGGGTCTACATCGCACGGTCAATCTGTCAGACTGGGATGATCTCTCCTCTTCCAACGGCTGGACCGGTGTTCTACAAATTGGAGTTCCCTGTTTCTAAGGCGACAAGCTATCTTTTCTTTATGCTCAAAATCGGTTTCATGGCCTCTGGCGGAGGCTCTAATTTCCAGGCCATCCTGAATCACATCCAGGACGGCTCCCTGGCCAACGTCACCCCAGCAGTCCTGATCACCAACAACTCGCGCTGTGGCGCGGCCACCAAGGCCCAGGCGGCGGGGATTCCCGTGCATCACATTTCCTCGATCACCCATCCTGATCCAGAAGAACGCAATCGCGCCATGCTCCAGATCGTCAACGCCTTTGCCTTGGACTTGCTGGTCCTGGCAGGCTATATGAAACAGATCCCCGATCTCGTTTTGGAACGCCTCCCCCACCGGATCGTCAACATTCATCCAGCGCTTTTACCCAGCTTTGGTGGTACCGGCTTGTGGGGACACTATGTACATGAGGCCGTCGTCGCCGCAGGTGCGCGCGTCAGTGGCCCAACGGTACATTTCGTAGACGGGAATACGACCATGGACGCATTATCGCGCAACGGGCCATCCCCATTGGCTCCCTGGACACACCAGAAGAAGTCGCCTCCAAGGTGCTCGAAGTGGAGCACGACCTCTATTGGCGCATCATCCGAGCCTTTGCGCAGGATGAAATCCAAATTCAAGCGGGCCGTGTCATTTGCGAAGTGGAATGACGTTGACTTCCCCTAAAAAGCCTTCCCTATTTCTGGGCCTATCTCCCCTGGACGGCGAAAATTTGTTGCGCACACAACACCCTGAAGCCTGGATCGTTGGGATCGATGAGGCTGGACGAGGACCTTTGGCCGGCCCTGTCGTTGCAGCCGCGGTAGTGCTCCCCTCCGCAGACGGAATCTCAGGGCTAAACGACTCCAAAAAATTGTCAGAAAAGCGGCGAGAAGAACTCTTCCCACAGATTCAAAAAAACGCCTTAGCCTGGGCCATCGCCGAAGCAAGTCCCGCAGAAATCGACCAATTCAACATCCTACAGGCCGATTTTCTTGCCATGCGTCGCGCCCTCAAAGCCCTTGGAATTACCGTCTCGAACGTCCCCGAATCGGGGGTTCCACAAACCTGGAGTGGAATTCGGGCAGAAATTCCCAACACAGGAGTCTATGTCGCGGTAGACGGAAACCTGTGGATTGCTGGATTTGAAGCCACGCAACAAGAGCCGGTCGTAAAAGGGGATGCCCACGTTGCAAGCATTGCAGCCGCATCCATTCTGGCCAAAGTTCACAGAGATCATCAAATGGTCGCCCTGGACCGCCTCTATCCGCAATATGGATTTGCGCAGCACAAAGGCTACCCCAGCCCCGCACACCTCGACGCGATCCGCCAGCATGGCCTATGTCCCGAACATCGACGCAGTTTCAGACCCAAAGCATTGGAACAGTTGGATCTTTTGTTAAATTGATGGCGCATTCGTTACCGCCTGGATGTCGGAATGGTAGACGATGGGGACTTAAAATCCCTTGGCCGTATGGCCGTGCGGGTTCAAGTCCCGCTCCGGGCATAAAAACACAATCCATAGAAGTCCAACAAAGCCCAGATAATTCATGAATTTAATGAAATCTGGGCTTTTTTATTGGGTATAGACTCTAAGGCTATCAAAGATTATTATGGCTGAAAAAAGCCAACGCCCTAATGGATTTTGGGAAATCTTTTACTTGAAACGCAGAAGCAAGAAGCCCGCCCCTGCGGAGAGGCAGCGTGTGTTCGTCGTGTCTCGTGATGACGGGCATCGATGCAAATACTGGAAACTGTAGGGTGGAGGTCGAGACTCTGGAAAATTCCGCGGAGGATGCTTCAGCCAGCGTTCAGGATCAATTTTTGCGTTCTTAGCCACATCTAACATCGCGGAAGCGATCAAGCCAGGAAAAAGAGAATCCACCTGCTGGGAAGAGCAGGAACGCGGGCAGTGGCGCAGCAAAGAAATGACCTGAGAGTCCGGCAGTACAGCAAAAATCGGCCACCAGCCATAGGACGATTTCTCTGGTACATCAAAAAAGCCATGAATCCGTTTCATATCCCAAGGCATAGGCTGTTTATAAGGATGAAAAAAACCTGCACGCCATTCGGCCCAAGTGGCCAGCGCTTCTCCCCAACGACTTCGAGAAGCCTGTTGCGACAACTGCTCATGAAAGGCGTGAAACAGCTCATGTGCCACAACAACAGGAAGTTCCGATTCTGGAAGATCGGGAGACAAGGCTAGAACGACTTTGGTCGGATTCTGGGATTCCCAGTATCCTCGGCGTTTTAAAATTTCACGATAGGATTTGGGCCAATAGCGTTCAGCACGACTTACGGCGATGCCCGAATCTCTGACCAAGGAGTCTGTGCACTGCAAGGAGAGAAAGTGCGGTGGAGGGAGTCTGAGAGTATCGACAAACAAACTCCAGATGCGGTTTGATTCCTGATAAAAAGGCAAAGGCCGTTCCAAAGGAGGATCTCCTGCGCAAAGGAACAACGAAGCGCCCGCCCACAAGGAAGTAGCACCCAAAAGCAAAAGGCAACGAAGCAATTTCATTGGAGGATCAAAGCCTGCTTGGCCCCTTCTTTAGCCTTGGGAAGGAACAAAGGCAGGACTCGCAACTCCAGGGAATGAACTCCTGGAGAAGGCTTACGTACCGCCATATTTCGAATAGCGGGAACGGCTTGGGCCCATAGTTGCCCATCCACAAGCACCTGAAACGCCTGAATATCTGTCTCTTGTTCGTTGGGGAAAAACCACTGGAGACGAAGGGAATCCCCTTCTGACGTCATCTTCCCAACGAGCTTTACGGGAGCCAAGGATGGCCTGGGAACATGAATCGCAATAGACCTGGGGGGACCTATAGTCGTATTTCCTTGTTTGTCTCGTTTCTCCAGACGAAGGCGCAAGGTGTAATCCTTTCCATCCAAAAGTTGATGCTGAATTGCGTGTTCCTTTTGACCATGGTACCAGAATTCAGAAAAAAGAAGAGTTTCCATCGAGTCCAAAAAATCCACCCGCATGCCTATTGCAACTGGCCACATCCCATCAAGACGTAATCCCAAAGACCACGTTTTCCCATCCCATTTGCGTGTGGAAAGGACCTCTGGAACCGGCTGATCATGCAGATTTTGATTGGAGGCCACAGGAAGAGCCATCAGACAAAGCCCACGACTCGAGTCGGAAAAGACAGGGAATACGCGCAAACACATAGCTTGTTTGGCCCGTGGCAAAGTACAGGACAAGGAGTCCGCCGAAAGACGACGCAAATTTTCCTGGACCGCCCCTGGACAATGATTTTCAACATCAAATGCAGCAAGGTCCGTATACGTGGATGAATCCGCGAGAACCCAATGCAAGCGAATTTCGCGATGGAGATCGTCCGCCCATAGGCGCACCACCTTGGCTGTATGGCGCCGCGTTGATGGCGATGCTATGGGGATCGACGTCGATGAACGCGTTGGTAATAGGAAAGAAAAACCGGAAGGGGAACGTAAGGTCTGAGAGGCGGAATGCCAACGAGCCCATAGGCGAAGCGTTCCTTGGGAAGGGAGAGAACTGCGCAGCCAATGGACCTGATACGCGGTTCCTGAAAGCACGGTTCGGGCAACAACAGAGTCCTCCAATTCGGCCCAGACCTCTACGGAATCAATGTGCACGCCTTTGCGAAAGCGATTCTGCCATGCCCATACCAGTGTATCCCCGTGAAGAACCGGAGCGAGCATCTGGGGAGGTTCTTCCTGGGAAAGCACCACCGGCAAATAGTCCAGTGCCGGCAGGGTGATATTGCCCCCTAGGAGGCGTGGATGTATACGCAAGAGGGGGAAATTCTTTGCTGAATTGACCGGACAACGCGCAGAACAGTCCACGCGGGAGTTTTCTCCCACACAAACGCAAGAACAGCCCTCCACCAGGGCGTCTCCGCCCACCAGATCTCGTTGTGCAGGATATTCAAGCTGAAAGTGGAGCCCAAGAGAATCGCCCCGTGCATCCAAACTTTGAGAAAGGATCTGTAACTTCGGAGTGACCGCAGGCCATACCGGAACGTGCATAGGAGGAGCCTTCCCTACCTGCAAAGACAAGGAATCCAGAGGGGCTGCGGAAATTAGGCGTGTTCCTAAACCGATATACGCCGCTACACTCCCATGCGAACGCGCAACCATTTTCAGGTAACTCCAATTCCCGGGCTGCTCCATAAGTAAGCCCAAAGAATCCTGTGGAACCAGCCGCAACTCCTTGCGTTGCAGAATTTGTCGGAAAACGGAGCGCATCCTAACTCGCAGACGCTGCCATCCCGTATCTTGAACAGAGGCGGTATCCAATCGAAGAGAGAAGGATCGCTGAAAGCCAGGACGCCCCAACTTTACAGGTTCTAAAGCCTGCTGGAAAGAAGGTTCCCAATAGATGGCTACAGTATCCTGATATTGCCACGCCCAAACATGAATTGAATCCTGGGGGGCAGCCCAAAGAGCGACGCTACACAAAAAGACAAATAAGCTACTCATTCGGAGAGAACGATACATTGGCAGTATCTCCTGCAACAACGATTGTTCCTGAACCAGAAATGGAGCGCGTGGCTGTCCCTGTCGCATCAACTTGAATGCTTTCATAGATGTTTCCAGTCATCCGGCCAGCGACCACGCTGGATCCTAAACGACTGTTCACCATCACCGCAACGACATCGTTGAGGGACTGGCGCATAACCAAAGAGGACGAGTCGGTCTCCGCCCCATCTGTAGAAAGGGAATCCATGTAATACGTAGCAAAACCGAGCATGTTCTTCTGTAATTTCGCATAGATTTTCGTGGTTGCCGTCTTTTCAGCCGTCCCACTCACCCAGTATTGCATGGGAACAGCAAGGGTACCATGGATTGTCACCTTACGCCCAGAGGCGGTTTGATTGTCCTGAACCTGCAGAGCTAAGGGATACGCCACCAAAGTATCTCCGCTGGATAGAGTGAATGGGAAGGTTGCCGCTTGTGAGAGGGATACCGCCGTA
>DATIQS010000324.1:0-5858 GCA_035470605.1 Fibrobacteraceae bacterium | reverse complement strand
CACGGACTTCGGCGGGCTTTTGTCTGGACATTGACGATCTTGGGCTTTTTCCCTTTATTAGGTGCCTTGGCATTTCTTTTCCGTTTGCGTTGGTTTCAGGTTGCTCTAATTGCGCTCTCTTTGATTCCGATCGCATCTTACTGGTCAGTCACACCCTATTCCGTACGTAGCCACGACGTTTCAGGCGCTGGTGGCCATATTGGATACGTAGCTTACATTGCCGAGCATTGGACTTTACCCAAACCCAATGAGGGCTGGACCTACTATCATCCGCCCCTCTATTATATCGGAGGAGCCCTTTGTTGGAAGGTTGCAAATCTGGTCGGAGCCGCCCCATCAACAATGCTACAGGCTTTCTCCTTAGCGCTATGGCTGATATTCCTGACCGCATCGGCATCCGCCCTCCGATATTCTTTACGTGGACAGGCAGGCCTTTTAGCTTTAGCCACACTCCTGCTAGCCTTCTGGCCCTCTGGCCCGATTCACTCCATCCGCGTAGGCAATGACATTATGCTCTACGCCAACGTAGGTGTAGCCGTCTGGTTTTTAACCCGCTGGTAGCGAGGCCGGAAACGAAAAGACTTAATCGGACTTGGGATTTTCACGGGCCTTGCGCTTTTGAGCAAAACAAACGCAGTCGTGCTCGTGGCAACTGCGGGGACTCTGGTGGGCTGGCGCTTCCTTTTCCCTGGACGAAGAGGGCGTCTACGTGCTTTTGTAGATATGGGACTCTTGGCCCTCCCTATTCTGTTAGGGCTCGTGCTAAGCCTGGCGGACAATATCTATTACTACGCGACAGGCGTCATTCAAAGCTGGCTCATCTCCAACTCCGATGGTCTAAACTCCGCTCTACGCGTCCCTGTAGAGATCAAAAATTTTATTCCTCTGGATCTCCCAACGTACCTCACTCAACCCTGGATGAACGCCTGGGACGACGCCAGTGGCCGCGCCAACTTCTGGAATTATCTGTTCCGTTCAAGCCTAAGCGGAGAATTTTCCTTTAGAGGCCCGGTGCACGAAGGAATCGCCTACATCTGGGGAGGGGTTCTTCTATTGCTGGCGGGACTCTCGCTCTTTTCCTTTGGAGGCCGTTTTGGGAAAAGGGGTTTTGGCTCATTCTGGAAAGATGCGCCTTGGTGGATCATGAGCTTTTTCTGGTTAGCCAGTATCGTTACCCTTCGTATTCAGACTCCTTTTTCGTGCAGCAACGATTTCCGCTATATCTTCCCCATAATCGTTCCGTTCGCTCTGATTGCCGCAAATTCTGGCCGGTTGGCTAGAATTTGTATGCTACTGCTACCGCTTTTGTCTACTGTCTTCTATTTTGGACTTTGACAGGCGCCGATCCGAAAAAACACTTGATCTGGCATGGAGGGGTGCACCAAATTTCGGACTTGTGGCCAAGGTTCTTTGGTGAACTCCGATTTCAACAGAGGCCAGACGAGAAACCCGAGTTTCTGATCCATAGACTGAAAAATGACAAGGTCGCTACGCTTCACCGAAGCTTGCATGGAATCAAGAAACCCAGAATATTCCCAAAAATCCCCCAGTTGAAAGAAAAAGGGACCTTGTGGAGAATGTCGAGTCCAGCCGTACACTTGATTGCCATTGCCCCCCAAAAATTGATATTGGCGAACTCCACACCGATCTAATAGCGAGTCAATATAAAGAGCTTCTGCACGTAAGCGTTGCGTTTCCATCTCTAAATTTTTTTGACGCTCCGACAAATGAATCTCCGGCAAAGAAATGGAGGCACAGGCAAGAGCAAAACCAACCAAAACGAGACTAACAGCAGAAACGGTCTTGTAAAAAGACGAAGAAACAAGACGAGCAAACAAAGCCCATAGAGCCAAATATAAAGGCACGGCAAAGACATGATGATGATTATAAAATTGCCCGCCCATGCCCAAAGCAAAAGAAGCAAGCCAAAGGGCGGCAAACAAACGGAATCCATAATTGGAAGAACGAAATAAAACTAAAATTCGTTTTCGCAAAAAAAGAAACGGAACAATCCCAAGAAAAATGATGAGAGTTCCCAACATCCAAGCGAAGTTATTTAGGTCTTCCCAAGTATGCCAAAATTCTGAAGCCCGATCCAATGGGGAACCTGATCGCTCCACATGGACAGAGGCCATATAGGTCAAATAATGGGTCCAATAATCATGAAGCCACCCATTGACAAGCAGAAAGGCCAAACCCGCGACTATTGCAAAAGCAAAGGGTAACCACCAACGAAAAAACCACGCCCGCCACCGGCGCAGTAACAGCAAAGCGGCACCGAGCAAAGAGAAAAAAAATGGTTCCTTCATCCCGCACGCGCCTAAAAGCCCCAGGGAAGCAAGCAGGCTCCAAAACCAACCATACCTTCTACTGCGGGAACGGGCAAAAGCAATTACCGCAAGCGCGGAGAACGCAGCACCAAAGGATTCTACCTGAACTTCACCAGAGCGCTCCGCCACGTATTGAGACAACAGCAATCCAAACCATAAGGACAAAAAAAACATGGGCCAACGGGAATGACGCCAAGGGATCAAAAATAGCGGAGCTAGTGTCAAAAGCACTAAAGCAAACACCTGAAAAAGGTGCGTCAATTGCGGAGTCCCGATTAGTTTGATGGACAGGGCGCTTAACAAAAAAATCCCTGGAGGTTTGGTTTCGAAAAGTCCGGTCCAAGGATGAATGCCATTGGCGATTCCCCTCCCGACAGCCCAATAAATGGGAGTATCCCATGTGTATGGTCCAGATAGTTCATAAGCAATGCGGCGAAACCACTCCATGAACGCCAAGGCCAATGGAACCAGGGCAAACAACAAGGGCATACATTTTTGAATATGCGTCCTTGTCAATAAATTCCGTTTCATCTGCATCCTTGCCTTTGGGAACAGAATCGAGGCGATTACCACCTAGGTGTAGAACTAAAGATGAAAAACTGGCGAAGGGCGTAATTTGCAAAAAAGGCAAACACCGTCCCTGCAATTTTCCCCACCATGGCAGGCCAATGAAACACTTCCACAGAGATGGCCAATGTGCCAATATTCACCAGAAACGCTAATGCGCTGGTCAAATAGATCAAGAATGTCTCTTGAGAACCGGAACGTCCTTTAGAATGAAAGGCCACCTTGCGAGAAAGAATCGCATTGATCGTTGTCCCCAATAGAAAAGAAAGGATAGAGCTGAGAAGATAATACAGCCCGCATACGTAAACCATCAAAGCAAAACTGCACCACTCTCCTAAGGCAGAAATACCACTGACAAACACCCCATAGACCAGGATGCTTTTGAAATATCTGCGGAAAAAATTTAGGACAGCCATTTCAGTAAACGAATGATTCCCATTTTCGCACCTCGACGATGCGCCGAGGCATTGGTCCTGCCTTCAATCTCGCTTTTGTTGTCAAAGTAATATTGATAGGCACGAAGAAGCATCTCCTCATTGGTTAACGTTGGCTTCCATCCAAGGACCTCCTTAATATGAGCGGTATCAAAGACAAAACTTTCCGCAATCATGTTGTACTGATAAGGCCCAAGCGGAGAAAGTCCGAGCTTATGAGCCACTCGCATGGCAAATAAGGTCATGGAACGAGGAAGGCACGCAACACGAGCTTTCGTTTTGCTATGATCAATAACATGCTGATAAACTTCACGGAAGGTTTTCACATGATCCGAACCAATGTGAAACAAATCCGAATGATCCAATTTTAAGGCGAGAAGGCAAGCTTCAATCAAATCACCCGCATAGATGAACTGATAACGGTTGTCTCCCCCTCCCACGACCCAGGTTTTACGACCTTCGGCAATGAATTCAAACAAAATGGCGAGCAATCCAAGACGTCCCATTTCCACAATGGTAGGGCAACGGAAAATGACGACATTCATCTTTTCCCAATATTCCCTCAAAATCTTTTCGCCTTCCCATTTTGACTTGCCATAAATTTCAATCGGAGCTGGAGGTTCATCTTCACGCACAAGGTGCCCTAAATTGTGTCCCCAGAGGCAATTGGAGGAGGTGAACACAAGATTCCGGACGTCATGCTTGGCAGCGAGTTCAGCCACTTGACGGGTTCCATCCACATTGGAAGTCCAAAGGAAATTTTTATCACTCACATCATGCGCAAGAATCGCCGCACAATGAAAGACCGCTGTGATCGAATGAGTGGAGAAAACATTTTTCTCCATAAATTCGGCGTCACGGATATCGCCTTGGAGAGATATCAACTGGGGATGTTTGAACTCATCAACGCACAAATCCACATTGATGACGGAATGACCATCTCGCAGAAGACGTTCCTTTAGTAACCCACCAAAAAAGCCGGATCCACCAGTCACAAGAATCATTGTAGGCCTCCAAGAAGCAGATAAAAATTAGCGTCCCATTTTCTGCCGCACGTCAATCACGGCGGACAGCGTATCGCGGAAGACCTCATCCGGGGTCTGTGAACCATTAATCCGCGTAATCTGAGAAGTGGAATAATGATCAAGCACCGCTGCGGTCTTGGCGAGATATTCCGAAATCCGGTTCCGAATGACGGATTCGTCTGCATCGTCCTTGCGGCCTTCAATCTTGGCTCGGTTCAGGATGCGCTGAATTACGGTATTGTGATCCTGAATTTCCAGGACAAACGCGTGCATCACATCCACCACAGGTTCAATCAGTTTCGCCTGTGCTGCTGTACGGGGAATCCCATCTAAAAGCAGAATATCCTTGGTTGGGTCCAGTTTGTTTGTGTCCACCAATCCCCGCAAATAGCGAGAAAAAATATCCACCGTAGCTTCATCAGGCACCAAATTTCCTGCGTTGGCATAACGGAAAAAAAGCTGTCCGCTTTCACTTGCGGGAGAAAGACCGCGGAAGATATCGCCTGTAGACAGGTGTTTCAAGGTGGTGGTCTGCGCGAGTTTGGAACCAACGGTGCCCTTACCGGAACCCGGAGGGCCAAAGATGAGGAATGCCTGATATTTATTCATGTCGAAACCCTTATGAAACAATCCGCAACAGTCTACGGATGACGGGGCAAAAATAGATTATGCTTATATGAATGGGGTGATTTTTATGGCAGAGAAACAATGGCGACTTCAATCAAATCCGGCCTGGCCGCAATGCAAGGCGGCTCTTCCAGAGGTCTTGGTTTTCACTGAGACACAGGTCGATGCGTTCCGTGTCCGTTGGCAAGTACACGAGCAAGCCACGACGTTCCGCTGTGAAGTGACCAGTGATGGAGGTCCTTGTTGGCAGGACTCCTGCGTCGAAATTTTCTTGCGTGCACTGGATGGCTCACACCGGTACTGCAATTTCGAATTCAATGCAAAGGGCTTTTGCCTGGCCGCTTCAGGACCAAACCGATTTGGACGTCAGGAAATAAAACCAGACCAATATACCCGTATTCAAAGACAGGCAGGCACCATCAAACAAAGTATTAACGGCGGCCTGGAGTGGTCTTTACAAGTAGAAATTCCAGTAGACCTGTTTTATGCAACAACAGGCGGGGATTTACGCAATTTTGCCTTGGAAGGAAACCTCTATAAATGCGGCGACCAGACGGAAGCTCCTCACTGGCTGAGCGCTTTCCCAGTAACCACCCTTCGTCCAGATTTTCATCAACCCGGATGTTTTAAACGACTGGATTGAAACAGCCCTCGTTACAAATTTTCCCTATATTTTCATCCATGAAAACGCGATCTTCTTTCCTTTTCCCCTGCCTCGTCGCCATTTTGATTTTTGGATGCCAAAAGGTTCCCAAACAATGCGACGAAAACATTTCCTCTTCTCCTCAAGCAGGTCTTGAAGCCTGGAATCTGATCGAACAACTCCAGGCAGACACTCTTTTACGACTCATTGTCCCCAAAAACCTTTCCGCCTT
>DATIQS010000323.1:0-1831 GCA_035470605.1 Fibrobacteraceae bacterium | reverse complement strand
CGCAGATTGCTTCAGGCAACAGGTGGCAAAACGGTCGTGATCAATCCGCCCTACCCCACCCCAAAGCTTGGAGACATTGACCGGAGCTTTGACCTCCCATACACTCGTTTGCCTCATCCTCGCTATCGCAAGCGAGGCCCCATTCCGGCATACGAAATGATCAAATTTTCCGTCAATCTGCATCGGGGCTGTTTTGGGGGGTGTAGTTTCTGCACCATTTCCGCGCACCAAGGGAAATTCATCGCCAGTCGCAGCGCAAAAAGCATTCAGCAGGAAATAGAAACCATTGCCCAGATGCCGGAATTCGACGGAACCATTACCGATCTCGGCGGTCCCAGCGCGAATATGTACCGAATGCAGGGACGCGACTTGAACCGATGTTCTACCTGTGAGCGTCCAAGTTGTCTCTATCCGCAAGTATGCACCAATCTGGATACCCGGCACGCGCCGCTCCTGGAAATCTACGCGACTGCGCGACACACGCCAAACGTGAAACATGTCTTTATTGGCTCAGGGGTCCGATATGACCTCTTTCTTCATCCGACCACGGACTCGAATTTGCAAGAGGATCACCAGCGATATTTTGAAACCCTGGTTCGTCACCACGTGTCCGGCCGTCTCAAGGTGGCACCCGAGCATACCAGCGATGTGGTGCTCAAATTGATGCGCAAGCCCAGTTTCCAACTCTTTGAAGAATTTGTTCGTCAATTCAATGAGATCTGTGCAAAATCCGGCTTACGGCAACAAGTCATTCCCTATTTCATTTCCAGCCACCCCGCAAGCACGCTGGCAGATATGGCTGAACTCGCCCTAAAGACCAAACAGATGGGGTACCGTTTAGAGCAAGTACAGGATTTCACCCCTACCCCCATGACCCTGTCCACAGAAATTTTTGCCACGGGCCTCCATCCTATTTCTCGTAAGCCCGTTTTTACCGCAAAAACCCCGCAAGAGAAAAAGGAGCAGCGTATGTTCTTTTTCTGGTATCTCCCAGAAAACCGAATCTGGATCCGGAAAACGTTGGAACGCCTAAAAATGGGAAAAGTCTCCAGACTCTTGCTATCTCGTGGTCCAAAACAGCCCATTCCTTCGGAGACGCAACAATGAATCTCCTGGCCCACGCAGCCTTTCTGCCCTATGGCGACCCCCTGCGCATGACAGCCGCTGTCGTTGGAGATCGCATCCGAGGGCCTCTGGATTCTGGAGAAAATCTCCTTTTACACCCATCCGTGGTAGAAGGAGTGCGCCTGCATCGCAGCCTAGACACCCTTTCCGAGAACCATCCCGCCCTGCAGGAGGCCAGGGCCATTTTCCCAGAATCCAACCGTCGTTTTGCGGGCATCGCCCTGGATCTTCTGGGAGATTGGGTCCTATGGCGACATTGGCGGGCCTTTCATCCAGAACAACAATGGGATTTTGTCCGACAATGTGAAAAAGGGCTTTCCTCTTCCAGGCTCCAACTTCCTCCCAACGCCACAGACTGGGCGAACCGGATCCTCTCCTTACATTTGCTGACCGCCTGCACATCGCCACAAGGAATTCGAACCGCCTGTCGTCGTTTATCTGGACGCCTAACCCAACCCGATGGGCTTCAGTCAGCCTGTGAAACCGCTTTGCGTGGGATTTCACAGATAGAACCCAAAATGCTGGATTTCTTTGCCTCTGCAAAACAATTTTTAGTACACTCCGCTTAATGCACTTCTCTTGAGGCATCCATGGACCAGAAATTTCTTCACGAGGCTATTCTCGGTAATCGTCCCGATTTATTTGAGGCGATTTGGCCTGTGTATCGCCAATTCCTTGAGGAAACGCACGCAGCCAAACAAGTGGA
>DATIQS010000322.1:0-6054 GCA_035470605.1 Fibrobacteraceae bacterium | reverse complement strand
TGTTGGTCTTCTCGTGGTCACGGATACATGAACGTCGTGGATGCTTTGCGTGAATCGTGTGATGTCTTTTTTTATCAGTTGGGACTATTGGTGGGGATGGAGCATATCAACGAAGTTGGACGTCGTTTTGGCTTAGGCATGGCTCTTGGGGTGGATATTCCTGGAGAAAAGGCGGGACTCTTAATGGATTCGGTGACCTATAATAAGCGATTTAAGCGCTTGGGCTGGCGGTGGTCTAGGGGGCAAATTCTGAATTTGTCGATTGGTCAGGGGGAATTAGTTACGCCATTGCAGGTGGCTTCTTATTTTGGAGCCATGGCTACCAATGATGGCTTGTTTCGTCCTCATCTCATGAAGGAAATTCGCAGTCCACAGGGAAATTTGATTCGGAGCTATATCCCTCAGAAAATTAAGGATGAACATCTTCGTCCTGAAAATTGGGCGGTGATCCAGAAAGCGATGGAGGATGTGGTAATTGGCGCTCATGGCACGGGACGGGCTGCTCGTGTTCCTGGTGTGCACGTGGGAGCGAAAACCGGATCGGCGGAAAATCCTCAGGGGAGGACTCATGGTTGGTTTGTGGCTGTCGCACCTTTGGAGCATCCGAAGATTTGCGTCGCTGCTGTTTTGGAGAATGCCGGTCATGGTGGTTCTGTGGCGGGGCCTGTGGTGGGGAAGGTGTTGCGTTATTTTTTCATGGGGGATAGTCTGGCTCACAAGTCTCAACCTGCAGTCCCCGTGCCGCCAAAGGAGGAGGACTGAAGGATGAAGGATGCTTCGCATTTAGTCAAGGATCCTCGGCGCCTGGATTGGAGTCTCCTGGTCGTTTGTTTCTTACTCATGGGGATTGGTCTCGCAATGGTTTATTCTGCGACCGCCCACGAGGCTGAGCATTGGTATTCCTCTTATTGGTTCCGTCAGATTATTCATTTCTCTGTGGGAATTGTGATTATGATCGGAATTGTCCTGAGTAAGCCTCGTTTCTGGTACAATGCCGCCTATGTGCTTTATGCGCTGACGATTTTAATGTTGATGTTTGTTCTTTTTGTTGGTGGAGAGGAGAGTCATGGTGCGGGTCGATGGATTAGCTTAGGCTTTTTTAACATACAACCTTCTGAATTCGCCAAGATCGGCTATTTGTTGGCTTTGGCCCGATACTTGACCAATGCTAAGGTCAGTTTGCGGCGTCCTGGCTCTTTTGTTCTTCCCGGTTTGATGTTTGCGGTTCCTTTTCTTTTGGTATTAAAGCAACCCAATCTGAGTACCGCATTGGTGTTTTCAGCAACGACAATGGTCTGTTTTTATTGGGCGGGATTGCGGCTGACGGACCTATTTATGTTGTTGTCTCCCATCTTTAGCGTGATGGCGGCCACCCATCAGGTGATTTGGGGGGGGCTAATGGCTTTGGTTCTGTTGGTGGTCTGGAAACGAAAATTGTCCGTATTTCTCGCTATTTTGTTGATGGTTGTGAACGTTGGGGCCGGTTTTGGCAGCTATTTGGTCTGGAATTCTATTCTAGAGGATCATCAACGTTCTCGGATCCTCACCTTTTTGGATCCGATGAGAGACCCCAAGGGAGCCGGGTATCAGGTGATTCAGTCGGAAGTGACGGTGGGCTCGGGCGGATTGACGGGCAAGGGGTTTGGGGCGGGTTCCCAGACCAATCTGGCGTTTTTGCCTGAGGAACACACGGACTTCATTTTCTCGGTGCTTGCGGAACAGTTTGGTTTTATCGGCTGTGTGTTGACTCTGGCTTTGTTTTTTTTCCTGCTGTTCCGGGCGTTAAGCATCTGCCAATTGCATGGGGCTCCCTTTGTAAATTATATGGCCGTGGGGGCCTCTACCATTCTGGGTTTCCATGTCTTTGTCAATGTGGCTATGGCTCTGGGAATGGCTCCGGTGACCGGTTTGCCTTTGCCTTTCCTTTCCTATGGGGGATCCTTTGTCATGACAACCATGACCTTGGTGGGTTTTCTTCTTCTGTTGCGCTATAAGGGCGAAGACGTATAATTTTATTTTCGTTCGTTGTCGTCTGGCGTGAATTGTCGGAACCAAGCTAGGGACTCGTATTGCCAACGCAAATGAGCGATTGTTGCTCCGATGAAGTAGAGACTTCCGGTGCAGAGACGAATTCCTGGGGATTGTGCGGCGGCGTTGAGGGCTTGGGTTACGTCTGGAAATATCCGTACAGGAAGCCCTGGGAATAAATTCGCTAATTCCGATGGATCTCGCATTTTGGGATGCAGCGTGCGAGTTAGGATCACTTCTGATAAATAGGGCAACAAGGGAGCCACGATTTCCGCAGGGTGTTTGGTTTTCAGAACGGCTAAAATCAGAAGAAATTTTTGCGAAGGATAGTGGTCGCTAAGGGTTTCCGCCAGACGGTTGGCGGCGTGGCCATTATGAGCCCCATCCAGAATCCATTGGACGGCTCCATCGGAAGAGCGCAGTTCCTGTTGTCGTCCGACCCATACCGATTGTCGTAGTACTTGTCGCGCAGTCTGTTGGGAAAATCGCGCGCCAAGATACGCTTTGGCGCATGCGATGGAAAGGCTTGCGTTTTCCTGATACACGCTTCCAGGATGGGCGAGTTGCAAAGACGTGTCTCGAGGCACGGCAACCAAGTTTCCGTGTAATCTTTTCCCATGATGTTCCGCAAGTCCCTGTAAGGTCGGATCCTGTAGGTTGTGAAATAGCGTTCCTTCTGGTTTCCAAACCCCGAGTTTCTCTACAAGAATTTTTTCTAGGGTGTCGCCAAGGATTTCCATATGATCGAATCCGACGCTTGTCAGGATTGCCCATTGCGAAGGGACAATGTTTGTTGAGTCCAATCGTCCACCGAGTCCGGCTTCTAGAATCACGACATCGGGTTTCTGTTCCGCGAACCATAGGAACGCCACTGCGGTCAAGGCCTCAAAGAAGGTGATTTCTTCGTCGCTGTCGGCGTCCTTTACACGGCGGAGAAGACGTTCTACATCCGTTTCTGGAATGGGGGTGTCTCCTATGCGGATTCGTTCTCTTAGACTTATGAGGTGGGGACTGGTAAAGAGCCCTACGCGTAACCCATGTGCCTCCAAGATGCGCATAAGCCAGAAGGAGGCGGAGCCTTTGCCATTGGTGCCTACAACCTGGATGCAGGGATATTTGTTTTGCGGATCACCTGACTTCGCACAAATTTTAAGAATGTTTTCTAATCCAGCTTTTATGCCAAACATCATTCGGCTTTCCAGCCAGATGCGCATTTCAGAGGGGGAATGTGTCATTTTGACGCCAATCTGCTATTAGCATGGATCGCCATTTTTAAAGTCCTGGAAGGCTCGGGAGGCCTGGGGTTTGTTCTGCTGGCTGTATTTTCCCTGGTACCATTCGATTTCACCTTTGGGCTCCATGAAGTAGACCTGGCCAATGCGGATGCCTGCATAAACACGTACCGGATGGACAACGCTGATTTCCAAGGTCCAGGTGGGGTGATGGCAGATAATTTGGCCATCAGAGGTGCGTTCATAGCCCCAGCCTACATCGCCGAAACCTGCTGTAATGTGCGTATTGATGCCTAGTCGTCCCATGGAACTACGACCTTCGAACATGGGGACGTAACGTCGTGAAATCGCGCTTTCGCGGGTCATGCCGATATACAAAACGCCGGGTTGTAACACATAACCTTCTGCGGGAATGGTGAATTCCAGGGTGGGGTTCTTTCGTTTGACATCCAGGGCGCCTGTTTCCGTTAAGTCATAAACCAGGAGCTGGTTATGGAGGGTCACGTCATAAGAATTGGGTGAAAGGTGCTCAGGGTCGAAGGGGCAAATTTCCACATCGCCGCTCTGCAAGGCGGATAGAATGGCTTGACGGGTGAGGATCATTAGGCCCCCCACTCATTGCGGTAGGCGCGCACGCGCTCCAAAATGTCGTTGCCGAGCCCTAAAGCGCTCCGGTGGTCAGCATCCTCCAGGTACGCGATGATGTCCGCGATGGAGATGATGGCTTTGGCGCGGATGCCGTATTCCTGTTCCACCTGAGCTAGGGCGGAGAGCCCGTTTTCCAGGCGCTCTTGGCGGTCCACGGAAACCAGCAGGCCAACCACTTGGGCGTTGGGAATGCCGCGCAGGAGCTCCAATGTCTCGCGCACGGATGTGCCAGCGGTGATCACATCCTCGATGATGACCACCTTGCGTGGAGCTTTGTAGGTGTCGCCCACCAGCACACCGCCTTCGCCATGGTCCTTGGCCTCTTTGCGGTTGTAAGTGAAACTTAGGTCGCGGCCGAATTGCTGCTGCAACGCCATGGCGGTGGTGGCGCAAAGCGGAATGCCCTTGTAGGCGGGTCCGTAGAGGTTGTCCGCCGCATTGCCAAAAAACGACTGGAATGCACTGGCGTACCAGCAGGCGAGCTCCGCGATGGTTTTGCCACTGCGGAATTCCCCGGTGTTGATGAAGTAAGGGGTTTTGCGGCCGGATTTGGTGGTAAAGTCACCAAAACGTAGGGCGCCGGCCTGCACCAGGAAATGGACAAAGGAGGAATGATCGGTCATGCACCGAATCTAAGAAATTTGGGACTTGCAGGAATAGGGGTGTGTCTGGTGTTTGTCCAGGAAAACTATATTGCCGCAACCATTCATGAATCGATAATGCCACTGAACAAACACCCAAAAACTTTTCTGGCTTTTTTCTTGTTGTTGGCCATTGGCCTTTCTGGCTGTTCCCGGCTAGAAAAGCCTCGTCCCATGCAGGTTCACAACGGGATGGTGGACCTAAAGGGTCAGGGGCTTACCGAGCCGCTCTCCCTAGATGGTGAATGGGAATTTCACTGGATGCAGTTGCTCTCCCCTGACAGCCTGCGCAATCTCAAAGGGCCAGTGGATACGCTTCAGGTGCCGGGTGATTGGAACCACAACCACAATCCCATACGTTCAGGATTTGGTTACGCTACCTATCGGGTGCGCCTGTTTCACCCTCCTCCAGATTTGTCGTTCTATTTGCGTCACGCCCGATGCGCTTACATTCTTTATGCCAATGGGAAGGAAATCGCCTCCAATGGCCATGTGGGAACATCGGCGGAGACGACGCAGGGGGAATACCGCACCAACAGGGTCCAGTTGCCCACCGACGCCGACACCCTGGATCTCGTGCTGCAGGTTGCCAATTTTACCCATCGCACGGGGGGAATTCCCAATGAGGTGATTATAAGCCCCAGCATGCTTTTATCACGTCTGCAGGCCAATTCTTCGGCATTGGATGCAGCCATGGCG
Source organism: Fibrobacteraceae bacterium (assembly GCA_035470605.1). Classification (GTDB taxonomy): domain Bacteria; phylum Fibrobacterota; class Fibrobacteria; order Fibrobacterales; family Fibrobacteraceae; genus CAIRAY01. The sequence continues at coordinate 806 of DATIQS010000322.1, read as the reverse complement.
GGCATCCTGTTTTTCTTCAGCATCTATTATCTGATGTTCTTTGTGCGCCTCCCCCAGGAACACTCTGCGCTCTATGCCGCAGGCTTCTGCATTCTGATTTCTCTGCGCACACTGCTCATGGGACAACTCCTGATCAAGGAGATCCTTCCTGGGCTAAGCCTGGATATCATGTTACGCCTAGAATATGCGACGATGTCCAGCGTGTTTTTTGTCTTTGCTTACGCGGAGAGGTTCTTCCCCGGTATCGCCCCTCGTACCCGCAAAGTTTTCAGCGTGATTAACATCATTTTGATGATCCTGAATTGGGTGCTTCCGGCCCCTTACTTTACAGAATTGCGCCATGGCTGGATGGCTATGGCCTTTCTGGAAACGATGGCCGTTGTTGTGGTCAGTGTTTTGTCCGTACGTCAACACTTGCCCGAATCGAAATTTTTCATGATCAGTCTGTTGATCCCCGTTTTTAGCACTCTGCAAGAATCGCTGTTTATTTTGAAAATTTTGCCCACCTTCTATACGACTTCGGCCGCCATCGTGATTTTTCTGATGTTCCAGTCCTGGTTGCTGTCCCATCGCTACGCCCGGGTGCGCGCCGAGAAAGAAATCCTTTCCAAAAAACTCATCTGGGAAGAGGAGCAGCAGAGGGAGTTGCGCCGGATGCATTTCCGGCTAAAAAATTTGCTAGACCACGCGGATAGGGCCATCGCCGTAACCGGAGACGACGGGGCTTTGATCTTCTGCAATCAAAAATTTCGCGAGATTTACGGTGTTTCTGATGAATCCAATCCCCAGCAAGTTTCAGAAATTCT
>DATIQS010000321.1:0-2619 GCA_035470605.1 Fibrobacteraceae bacterium | reverse complement strand
CACTGAAGCGACAGAACCGGGCATCAAATCCCAGACGGTCTCTGGATGTTCCAAAAGTTCGGTGACGTTTCTACGCGATACAGCCAAGGAAAGCCTCAGCGCACGGCCTTAACCACAAAAGCCTGAATTTTCGAATCGGCCAGATTGCGAACCATATCTTCCGCGTCTTCTTTTTTTGTCCAGCCTCCTGCACGGAGTTTGTAGAAAGGGGAATCAAACACCAGTTGGATCGCCATTCCGGTCCGACGCTGAAGCTCTGCGCGACGGCTCTGCGCCGCATCAAAATCGGGCAAAGCGTCAAACTGGATCACATACAATTGTTTGCTGGTCGTGGCCTGCTGTCCAGACGATGAATCGTCGAACTGGTAAGCCGAAGCCTTGGAACGATAAGAGGAATCCAGGGGCGGTAGCTTATATTCCTTACCCTGGAGCAAGGTATCCAGTGCCGTCTGGGCGAAAGAGGAGCCGACCCCACCCAGGAGAAACAGGAGAACCATTTTCGGAAGGAATGCACGGATCATGGATGCCTCTTTTCCAATCAAGTAAATTTTAGCTGATGTTGTTTCCCAATGATAAAATTTTCCCGAAGAAAGCGGGTCAGGACACAGTGGCCTTTGGATTCCGACGTTGGATCAAGGTGGTAGGGATCCTGGTAATCATTGCGGGGTTGACCTGGCTCGGTAAATTTCATCACGCAGCCCCAAAAGCAGTCCGTAAGCACGGTCTCATTTGCTGGACGTTCCCCACCAGCAAAGGACTCTCCTCCCTCATTGTCCTGGGCGACGACGGAAAGGATAGCAACCTCGTTCGCACAGGATTGCGTATCTGGCTTCACCCGCCTACGCATCCGCGAGCGTTTGAGGCGTCGAGCCACGCAGTATACCGCGGTCCCTCTCTGGTTCTGGTCGGCGATTCTCTGGAACCAGCGACCGTAAAGGAGGCAGCCACGATGGTGGACACCGGCGGAACTTTGGTGCTTCTAGGAACAAATGACATTCCCTCCTCTGGTTTGCCTCATCTACGCATTTTGCGGATAAATTGGGACGGCACCACCTTTGATTGGCTCCAAGGTCTGCAGGGTGAGGACGTACAGGCACACTTTTCCTTGCCGGATACCAAAGCACGGCGCCCCGAAGCCCTTTCTCTGGAGTGGCACGGGTTTCGTGCGATTTGGTGGTTTACCCGTTCTGCAGCCCTCGCCGACAGCGCATCGGAGCCCCTTTCTTCTGCTATCCTTTTACCTCGTTTAGAGGATGATGAGCAGCTTCCCCTATCTCGCAAAGGGGAAATCCGGAGCCTCATTTTTTGCGGATCTAGCCATGAAGGTATGGATTCCTCTCGCATCCAATTGCCGCAGGACAGTTCAGGAGCTCTCCTCGTGGAGGATCTCAGTGGGAAACAACTCTGGGCGAAGCGCATCCATTTGCCCCAAATTTCTCCGTAAAGCCGGGGGATTGCTATCTTGACGGAAAGGAGTCCCATGTGCCTAAGCATTATCCCTTGTTTTTGTTACTGATTTGTCTTGGCGGCTTTTCCCCTCTCCTTTCCCAGACAAGCCCTGCGGAAGTGGCTGTGATGGATTTTGTGGGCGATGGGACCTTGAGCGATGCCCAGTTACAATACCTTGGTATAAAACTGGCTCAGGAGATATCCCTCAATCACGCACCAACAGTCATGGATCGTGGATTGGCAGAGTCCTTGTTGCACCGTCAGAGTTTGACGATGGACGCCACTTGTACCAGCAGCGATTGCCGTAGCCAGATCGGGAACGTTTTGGGAGTTTCTCACCTGGTGGCGGGTTCCCTCGTGCGTTTTGGATCTCATATCCGTCTACGGCTGGACTACATCAACACAGAATCTGGACTCGTGGAAAAATCCGTGGAATCCGATGGCTCCGGCGACCTGGGGAGTATGATGGACAACCTATTGTCCACGGCAGCCTCTAAGTTATCAGAAGCGATCCAGGGGAAAGCCTTAGCGGAAACCCCTCCCTCTTCCACGGTAGCATCCATTCCATCCACAGCGCTTCTCCATCCTTCCCTCACCCCTCCGGTACACAGTCAATCCAATTCCAGCACAGTCCCACTGCGACAGACGCTCCCCTCATCTTCGATCCCGCTTAGGGCCTCATCCAATTCCTCACCACATGCGATCGCCCCCATGCCTATTCCCACACCAACGCATCGCGACACCATGGCCCAAAAGGCCGTGTCCTCGCCGCGTTTTCAATTTCACCAGTTATCCACTCGGCGCAAAATTGCCTTGGGATTTGCCGGACTCGCTGTCGCAAGCCTTGGGACCGGAATTTATTTAGATGGTGTTGCCGTGGATCACCAAGATTCCTACGAGGACGCCTACTACGATGGCGACTACGATAAGGCCGAAACGGAATACAACAGGGCGAAGGATTCCGAAAGCTACCGTAACACCAGCTATGGCATTTCCATCAGTAGTGCCATCATTGGTCTTGCGCTCTGGTTCTGGCCGGAGAAAAAATAACACCCCCGCCCATCTAAAAATTTTCGGAAATCAGACTTTCAAATCGCCCGCAGCGACGCTTTTCCAGTCGTCAAAACGGGAGATGGCGGGCTGCACTTCGCTCTGCACGAATTCTGTGAC
>DATIQS010000320.1:0-3720 GCA_035470605.1 Fibrobacteraceae bacterium | reverse complement strand
ATAGAGGACAGCACCCCACTAAGTGGCAAAGCCGCAAGTGGTTGCTCTGCCGTCGTTTTGCCTGTTGTTCCTTGGATGGTAGGGAAAATTAATTTTTCAACAATTTGTGATATTCCTGCAAGCTCATCACTCCGATCTGTTGCGTTTGCAACGCTTCAATCGCTTCGGAGGCAGCTAAGGCCGCAGATAAAGTGGTGGTGTAAGGGACGGAGTTATACAGGGACTCCTTGCGAATATAGGCGTCATCCAGCTGAGAACTGCGACCCTTGGGGGTGTTGATGACCAAAGAAATTTTCTTCGCCTTTATCAGGTCCACCACATTCGGTGATTTTTTTTCCGAGAGCTTGAATACAGCCTCGGCGGGGATGCCCATGCCGTCGAGATGCTGGGCCGTGCCTTCTGTCGCGTATATTTTGAATCCAAATGAATACAAGCGCCGAATAGCCGGGTACATGCGGCCACGATCGCGTTGGTTAACACTCACAAACACGGCACCAGTCTTGGGTAGCGGCGAACTGGCGCCGCTCTGCGATTTAGCGAAAGCCATACCGAAGGTACGGTCGATGCCCATGACCTCACCCGTGGATTTCATTTCTGGGGAGAGCACGGTGTCCACACCGCGGAACTTGGCGAAGGGAAACACCGACTCCTTGACCGTGACATAGCGAGGCATAATCTCCTTGGTGAATCCGAGTTCCTTGAGGGTCTTTCCGATCATCACCTTGGTGGCCAGCTTGGCCAGGGGTACACCGATGGATTTGGAGACAAAGGGAATGGTGCGGGACGCGCGGGGGTTCACCTCCAGGATGTACACTGTCTCACCTTGCACCGCGAATTGGATGTTCATGAGCCCAATGACCTTGAGGGCGTGGGCCAATTTGCGGGCCTGGTCTTTGACTTCCTCAATGACCGTGCCGGAGATGCTGATGGGCGGCAAGGAACAGGCGGAGTCTCCAGAATGGATGCCCGCTTCTTCGATATGTTGCATAATCCCCGCGACCACCACATCTTGGCCATCGCAGATGCAATCCACATCCATTTCCACCGCGTCCTGCAGGAATTTGTCCACCAACACCGGACGTTCTTCGGAAGCTTGCACGGCCTCCTTCATGTATTTATGCAATTCGCTTTCGGACTGGACGATCATCATGGCGCGACCGCCAAGCACAAAGCTAGGACGAACCAACACTGGGTAGCCAATGCCTGCGGCGATAGTCACTGCTTCTTCTGTGGATCGGGCAATGCCATTCTGGGGCTGACGCAATTTCAGGTCGTTGAGCAACTTGGCGAAAAGTTCCCGGTCCTCCGCAAGGTCGATGCTGGCAGGCGATGTGCCGATGATTTTGGCGCCCGCCTCTTCTAACGCTTTGGCCAACTTGAGTGGTGTTTGTCCACCAAATTGCAGGATCACGCCATCGGGTTTTTCGTGGTCCAAAATGGCCAGCACATCTTCACGGGTCAGGGGTTCAAAATACAGTTTGTCCGAGGTGTCGTAGTCGGTGGACACGGTCTCAGGGTTGGAGTTCACCATGATGGCTTCGTAGCCTTCCTCTTGCAAGGCATAAGAGGCATGCACACAACAATAGTCGAATTCGATGCCCTGGCCGATGCGGTTGGGGCCTCCCCCCAGAATCACCACCTTTTTCTTGGAGGTACGGATGGATTCGTTTTCTTCCTCGTAAGTGGAATAATGATATGGCGTTTTGGCCTCGAACTCCGCCGCACAGGTGTCCACCGTCTTGAATACGGGAAGAATTCCCAGGGATTTACGCCGCGCCTCCGCCGCTTTTTCTTTGGTGCCGGTCAGCCAGCCGATCTGCACGTCGGAATAGCCCCACTCCTTGGCCTGTCGTAAAATCCCAGTAGGGAGCTCTTCCAGCTTCTTGCCTTTTAGGTGATCCTTTTCAAAACGCACGAAATCCGCGATGTGGTTGAGAAACCAGGGGTCGATCCCGGAAATTTCGTACAACTTTTGCACGCTCCAGCCAAATTCCAAAGCCGCCTTGATGTAATAGATGCGATCGGCACCCGGGTGCTTTTTGTCGATGATCTTTTGGATCTCTTCTTCGGTGATGGGCTTTTTCCCGTCGGAGCCCAGGCCGGCACGGCCGTTCTCCATGGAGCGCAACGCCTTTTGTAGGGATTCCTTGAAGGTGCGGCCGATGGACATCGCTTCGCCCACGGACTTCATCTGGGTGCCTAACACATTTTCCGCTTGGGGAAATTTTTCAAAAGTGAAGCGAGGCACCTTGGTCACCACATAGTCGATGCTCGGCTCAAAGCAGGCTGGGGTTTCCTTGGTGATGTCGTTCTGCAGTTCGTCCAGGGTGTAGCCCACGGCAAGCTTGGCGGCGAACTTGGCGATGGGGAACCCGGTGGCCTTGGAGGCTAGGGCGGAGGAGCGAGATACGCGGGGGTTCATCTCAATGATGACCATGCGTCCATCGTCGGGGTTGATGGCAAACTGCACATTGGAGCCACCGGTCTCCACGCCGATTTCCCGAATGACTGCGATGGAGGCATCGCGCATACGCTGGTATTCCTTGTCCGTCAGGGTCTGCGCCGGAGCGACGGTGATGGAGTCGCCCGTGTGGATGCCCATGGCGTCCAGGTTCTCGATGGAACAGATGATCACGACGTTGTCTTTCTTGTCGCGCATCACCTCCATCTCAAATTCTTTCCAGCCCACGATGGATTCTTCCACCAGGATTTCGGACACCGGGGACAGGGTCAAGCCCCGGTCGGCGATCTCCAAAAAATCCTCTTCGGTATATGCGAAACCACCCCCGGCGCCGCCGAGGGTGAATGCTGGACGAATGACTGCGGGAAGACCAATTTTTTTCAAGGCGTTTTTGGCCTGCTCCATATTGTGCGCAATTTCCGAACGGGCACTCTGCAAGCCGATGCGGTCCATGGCCGCACGGAACTCCTCCCGGCTTTCCGCCTTGCGAATGGCGGTAATATTCGCGCCGATCATTTCTACGTTAAATTTTTTCAGTACGCCTCGTTCGTGCAGAGCTAAAGCGCAATTGAGACCCGTTTGACCGCCTAGCGTGGGTAGAATCGCATCGGGGCGTTCCTTTTCAATGATCTTGGCGACCATTTCCGGGGTGATGGGCTCGATATAAACGGCATCGGCGGTTTCTGGGTCGGTCATGATGGTGGCAGGATTGGAATTGACCAGGATGACCTGGTAGCCCTCTTCTCGGATGGCTTTGCAGGCCTGCGTCCCCGAATAGTCGAACTCACAAGCTTGCCCAATCACAATGGGCCCACTTCCGATAATGAGAATCTTATGGATATCCTGTCTTTTTGGCATCGAATCCTTCCGCGCTCAGTCCAAATTGGCGATAATTTAGAAACCGCTGGACAAAAATCCATCCCTTGTTTTGACAGTTTTGTATGAATTTGTCTAAGCCGTTGGATTTAATGGCGATCCATCGCAATGGCGCACTAGGGCTTTATCCACTCGAAGACCGTCCATGCTTAAAATTTCGAGCTGAAAGCCTTCCCAATCAAAACGGTCACCGACTTCAGGTACACGTCCCAGGGCGGCCATGGCGAGCCCTCCTAATGTACTGTAGGAGACCGAATCCTCCTCTGGTAGGGATTTAAGCTTCAAAATTTCACGGAAACGCTCCACGTCGAGCATTCCATCCATCACCAAACTACCATCCACGCCTGGATTGACTTCGGATCCAGGTTGTCCTGGCGCTAGAG
>DATIQS010000319.1:0-5971 GCA_035470605.1 Fibrobacteraceae bacterium | reverse complement strand
AGCCACGAACGCCTACCATGTTTACGCAATGCCTTCTGGTTGGGCGTCCAATGGAAAGTTGGCTGCACTTGGTGTGGATTTCATTTTTGCCTGGCGCCTCTCTGGGAATGCCATCTTTGCCTATGGAGCGGAGCAGCAGCTAGACTATATCTTGGGAAAAAATCCTTCAGGATACTCGATGGTAACAGGGTTTGGAGATAATTCCGTGACGAATCCGCATCATCGTCTTTCCATCGTGTATTTTAGCAACGCTGTCCCTGGTATGATGGTGAGTGGCCTTGCTTCCGGTTACACCTTCTCTGACGTTGCGAACTCTTATGCGATGACTGAACCCGCGATCAACTACAATGCTTATTTAATTGCTTTAGCGGGAGGTTTGCACCAGATCGCCTCTAATCGTACCGCTTATTTCCCGAGCTGTTGCACCCTGACGGTTTACAACAAAGGGGGGAGCACTGTGACCCGTACTGTTTCTGGGAGTTCGACCTCGTTGTCGAAGACGACTTCCAAGGTCTACAGTTTTGGTGATTCCGTGACTTTAGTAGCGAATCCTAGCGCCAACGATACCTTCCAGACTTGGAGTGGGGACGTTCTCTCCTCGAAGCAAAAGACCATCTCGTTTCTTTTGAATTCCAATGCTAAGGTGGTTGCCCAATTCCGCGATACCCTTGAGGCTGTGTATGATCCCTATTTTTATAACTACGACACCTACTGGGTATCGGAGGTGAATTCGGATTATGAAGAGCCTGTTCAGATTGCGGCGCCGTTCTCCTACACCTATAAAATCCAACAACAGACCCAGGATAGTGGGACCTATATCCTGCGTACAACAGCCACAACCGATTTGGTCTATTCTTATCAATACACGATGAGTTTAACCGCGAAAGCGACTCAGGCCGGCAAAGTGATCTATGTCTCTATTGCCGAGCACTCTTCTGAGGATGTGATTCCCTACCCGGATAGCGTGTTTACTTTTACGTTATCTACGGAAATGCAGACCTTTACACGTACGTTTACGATGCATTATTACTCCGATGACAATACCGAATTGCGGATTTGCCTCGGCAAGGACAGTTCGGACGTGGTGGTTGAAGGGGCGAGCGTTCTCCGTGGAGATATGGATGCGAGCCTGAGTGATCAGGAACCCGATTCCACAGCCATTTATGATAGTTCCAATGCGATTTTGCCTCGTTTGTCTGCACAGCATCAATTGCTGGTCCGACCGTATGTGGGAGGCCTCCAGGTCTGGCCTGGTGTAACTTCGGGTCAACTGGAACTGTTGCGGGCGGATGGAAAGGCTATTTCCCAGACGAAGCTCCAAGGTGAATCCTCGCTACGTTTGACTGTCCCCGTTTCTGGCGTATATTGGGTCCGCCTTCGTTCAGGAAGCCAATCCTGGTCTGCCTCGGCTGCCGTTATGCGTTAGAGTTGGTTGACGTCTCCAGAGAGGAGTGCCGTTTCTTTTTGGAACGGCGTTTTTTGTTCATGGAGTACCCGGTGCTGCACCCATAGAGGATGACCAGAAAAGCTACGGGTTGCCAACCGATTTTGAAGAAACCCTGAAAGCCCAAGGCCTGAGCGATGATTACGGCGACGGAAATCAGGGGCAGATGTAACAAATAGGGATAAAAGGAGGCTTGCCCAACAGAGGACACAATTCGAGAGGAAAAAAGTTTAGCCACAAGGCCGCGATTGAAAGCCAATAGCCAAATCAGCCATCCGTAAATCACCAGGACAAATAGATGCGGACTAAGCCAACTCAGGACAGGACCAAATCCCCATTTGAGTCGGATCGCCCCCCAAAGGGCCGCAATGCCCATAAGGAAACCAAAGTCCCAGAACCAGGTCGGGGTGGTACAAGGGCCTTGTTTCCTTTTTTGGAAAATACGGGCCAAGGCCATGCCGAAATAGAATTCGCCGATTCGGAGTATGGGAAAAACGTGGAAACGTTTATACGCGAAAGGAACTGTGCTGACTTGAGAGTAGACGCCAGCAAAGAAGAGAGTTGGCAGCAGTGTGACCACGAGGAAAAGGAAAAGAATGAGTGTTCTTCGCTCCTGAAGAAGGGCTCGCGTTACCGGGCCAATGGTAAAATAGGCTAGAAAAAACGGAGTCAAGGCCCAGGAAGGCTCATTTAATGGTAGCCAACGGGTGGGGTCAAAAGCCCAAACCAACGAGAGGTGTGCGAGAATTGATTGAGTAAAAAGGGAAAAATCCCCATAAAATTCATGGCGTTTAGCGACAACAAGAACCATAAGGAGAAGGGAGACCAGATGCAAAGGATACAAACGGAAAAAACGGCTGCGCAGGAAGGCGGATAAGCGGAATTTGTCCAATCGCGATGCGATCTGGAAGAAAAAAATAAAGCCACCAAGAACAAAAAAAAGGGAGGCGTTAAAGGCTGGGCCGCGGATCAGAATTCCAAAAATTGGCCATGATCCGGCATCGCCCAGGCACCAGGAACTATTGAGGTGGGTTAGCACAATGTTCAAGGAGGCCAGGAGGCGCAATCCATCTAATGCGTGAAAATAGGGCCTTGGAATCTGGGTTTGATTTTCCATGCGGGTGTGCAATGTATCTAATTTTTCTCTGTGCAGAAGAATTTATTGCCCGCAATATTTTTGAGTTGGGTTGGGTCCTTGTGGGCTTTTTCTCCTCAGGGGGAGGCTTTGGCGGACCGCATCCTGCTGAGTACCCTGTCTACGCAATATGAACAGGCCTTGCGACAAGCGGATACTCTAGTCTTGGAGGATTCCGCGGTGGGGGGCTTTTTCCAGGCGATGATTCGTATCAGTCGCTATGATGATTTGGGAGATACACTGGATTTAGACTCTTCAAAAGAAATTTTGGAGGGGCATGTCTGGTCCGAACCTTTCTGGGAAAGCTTGCGCCGTTTCCAGTTGGGATACATTCAGACCGTCACGGGGCACACTCTCTCTGCAGCACTGACAACTCGGAAGGCTGCCCAAGGATTTGCCAAAATTTCGCTCCTGGATGCTCAAGGCTTTTATGCAATTTATGAATACTACTTAGAGGATGTGACCTCTTGGATTCCATTCCAGACAGATCGACGACCGGAGCTTTTGAAAGTTCTGGACTCCGCTGCTCGTCAATCTCGATGGTTTGGTTCCCTTTTTTCCACCAGTTTGGTCTGGATGTTATTTGATCGAAAGGATTTTGTTGAGGCCTTAACGATTGTCGATGCGTTGCTCCTGCGTTACCCTGAGCATCCTGTGTTTTTACAAATGCGAGCCGATATGCTATTCCGTTTACGACGTTATCCAGAAGCCGCTGCACTGTATTTACAGAGCGCAGAAAATTATTCCAAACGAGCTCCGGGTTCTGTACGCTGGTGGTCTGCAGCCGGGAATCTTGTGCGGATTTACTACGCCATGGGAGATTCCTCCGCGATGCGCCTGTGGCAAAAGCCCTTTGGCGAAGCCCGTTTTACGCGAATCCGTCCATGGATGCCCCAATCATTACTTGAATCCTTGGAAAAAGCAAATATGATCCCCAGCGAATGACTATTGTCTTGCATTTTGGAGCGCTCCAATTGAGACTAAAAATTGTCAAGTAGGCAGGGAATGGTTCGCGCCAGGTGAACCTAATTTCGAAATATGAGCGACAAGATTTTTTTTTGGCTTTCAGGACTCTGCTTCCTGAATTGCTGTTGGGCTTCTGGAACGAACGATTCTTGGGGGACTTGTGTCGTTTTAGGTGCCCTTGGAATTCCCGTTATTGCTTTGGTGGGATTCGCTCTTTTTGTTTTGTTCCGGTCTTGGAAACGTCGTTAAGGGTGAGCTAGCCTCTTCTCCGGGTGTCTTTTTGTGCTCTGTGCAAAGGACTTAGCGAAAATAGAATCGGAGAGACAAATAGGATAACCGCGACATAAAATAGATAGATCGCAAGGGATTTGAGTAAGGAACTCCCATGCAACGTAGCTTGTCCAGCCAGAACAGAAAGAATATCGACACCCATTAAAACGCCAAAGGTTCCCAAAACAGCGGGCAGATGTTGTTGGATTGCCTGAACAATGGAGCCTGCAGGAGATCTCCCTTGGATCAAATGAATCTGCAAAGCGCGCTGGATCGAAATCAAGTCCGCACAGAGGGTCGCCTGTAGCAATAGCCAGAGCCAGTCGTTTTTAGAAAAATCGGGAATCCAGCTTGCCAATGCATAGAGGCAAATTGCCGCCGCGAAACCGCTGATTAAAAAAACCCTGTGACTAAAAAAGAAAAGTGTAACCAGTAAAAAAAGTGCGGCACCCAATAGGACTGGAAGAAGAGCGGAAGTGCCATCCAGTAGACGACATAGAACAAAGCAGCCGACTAGGGAGACAATGGTCGTTAAGGCCGTTTGCCAATTGCTTAAGCGCCAACGGAAGAGGAGTAGCAAGCTCAATGCGAGCCCTAAACGCATCCATTCCAAAGCTGATCCGGCAAGCCCAGTGAAGAGGTCGGTCATCAGCACCGCTTCGCGTTCTGCGACTCCAAGCAAAATTCCCACTGTATCTTGCCACGAAGCAGCCCAGAGCCACCAAATCAAGATGAACACGAAGAGAATCGGAATCCGAAAGCGGATGATTTTTTCCAATGTGATTTGAACACGACCAGCACGTTGTCGCAGATCCATTCCAGTTTACCTCGAAATCACAAGTTTTTGTTTTGCCCTGAACCTGCGGATTTTCCCGGAGCTCTCTGTTGGATAGACGGTGCAGGTCACGACGTAATGATACAAACCATTGGCCAGTAACCGTCCCCAGTGATCACGGCCATCCCAATGGGTGACTCCAGATTGGGCATTACGGATGACTTGCACAAGGCGGCCATCCACTCCGAAAATTTCAATAGAGACCTGGGTTCTGTAGTTTTCCGCAAGATTACGGAAGTAGAAGGTTGTGCCAGATTTTCCCATCGGGTTTGGGGCGTTGAATACGTGTTCCAAGGCGGATTCCAGCGTCTCCGTCAGTTGCAATTGCAAAGAGGATGTCGCCGCATTGCCCAGGATATCTAGAGCCCGGACACGGAACGTGTAGGTTCCCGCATTCCATTTATCGCTGAAATTCATACGGGCTACAATCCGTTTCCCACTTTGTTCCAGGAACGGCCAGGGATGCCAGGGATCCTTGTAGTCCACCACTTCAAAGCTGACCCCTTCATCCGCATCGTCTGTCATATCCAACCCGGTAGAATCTGTGAGAAGCACTTCTATGCACGCGGGAATTTCTAGGCGCAGAACTTGGGAGGTTGAATAGGCGCGGGCCAGGCTATCTGGTAAACCGCAGGCGCGGAACTGAATGGACGGAGGATCGTCGTCATCAATGCTGTCTTTATAGGAAGAAGTCCCATAGAAGGTAATCCCTGAAACGAGGCCCCGTCCCATTTTCTTGCTCCCTGTGGTATAGGACCAGGTTCGAATTTGGGCACCAGTATCTCCAAAATTGAGCTTGCGAGGAGTAATGAATTCCGTGCTGAAGCGTCCATTGGTATAATCCAGAATTTCTGAATAGACGAGGTTGCCTTGGAATTGCGCTGTGGTGCGATAGGTATATGTGGACGTGATTTCCTGGGAGAGCTCTTTGGAATAATTGCCTTCTCGGACCTGGAGGTAAACCTTGCCACTGGCCTCGCCTCCAGTGACTGTTCCAGAAATTTTGACCTTGTCGAGAGCCTGCAAGGTATCAATGGCGGAATCCAGGGTGATGGTGGCTTCCGGCTGAGGCAGCGCCAGTGTAGGCTCTCCCTGTAATACGTACTTCTCGTCATTGGTACGCTGGCTTCCTTTCGCTGTACTTTTGATGTTCCAAATGGCCTCACCCAAGGTGGATGCTTGGTTGATCATCGCTTCGGTCAATATCAGACCGGCAAAGTTTGTGTTATAGCCTGGATAGGTTTCGCGCATGGCACCAATGGAGGCGATGGCACCTCGGTTTGCTGTGTTTAGGGCTACCTGAGAAAGACTGTTGGTGCTA
>DATIQS010000318.1:0-8525 GCA_035470605.1 Fibrobacteraceae bacterium | reverse complement strand
CGGAATTGGAAGAGGCTCAAGCCAAAATCGACCTGGACCGCAACCAGAAATTCTTTGAGCAAGGACACCTGACGGAAAAGGAACTGCAGGAATCCAGAACCACGTGGCTGTTGGACACGGTCGCTGTCGCTTCAGCCAGAGCCGCGATTCGGCGGGCCCAATATAATTTGGATAACGCAATTCTGCATTCCCCTATCAATGGTACGGTGATCTCCCGAGATGTGGAAGAGGGACAAACTGTGGCTGCTAGTTTGTCTTCACCAACTCTTTTTGTTATCGCCGAAAATTTGGCTCAAATGCAGATTCTCGCTTCTGTGGATGAAAGTGACATCGGTATGATCAAAACAGGCCAACAGGTTCGATTTACGGTGCAGGCTTATCCAGACACCATATATCAGGGACAGGTAAAGCAAGTGCGCCTGGAACCGACGACTACATCCAACATTGTTAATTACACCGTGGTGATTGACGCCCCAAATCCAGAAGGAAAACTGCTCCCCGGTATGACGGCGACAGTGGATTTCATTATTGCTCAATCCGATTCCGGGTTCCTTGCCACTAATTCCGCTTTGTCCTTTTCTCCACCCGATTTTCCAAAAATGACGGATACCAGTAAACACGTCCTCTGGGTCCTTTCGGATAATGCGCCGATGCCAATTCCGGTGCAAGTGCGGACGGGCTTGAGCGATGGTGCTCACACCTGGGTCGCTAGCCAGAAATTGAAAGATGGAATGGAGCTCGTCACTGGAGTTGTTGAAAACAGCGCAAGCAAGACCACCACGCGGTCCCTTTTTGGCCCACCACAGCGTAAAAAGGGTGATAAGGGCGGACCTCCTCCTATGTAATCGTCCATACTTGAAGACAAACTTCTTCTGGAGAAATATCATGCCTGCCGTCATTTCCATGCGCAATTTGTCCAAAGTTTATGACCTTGGGGAAACTCAGGTACATGCTTTGCGCTCCGTCAACCTGACCATTGAGGCAGGCGAGTATGTGGCTATTATGGGGCCCTCTGGTTCTGGAAAATCCACATTGATGAACATCATCGGTTGTCTGGATAAACCAACCTCAGGGGAATACTGTCTCCTCGATCGGCGGGTGGATTCCATGAGCCGTAACGAGTTGGCGGATATTCGTTCCGAGGTGCTGGGGTTCATTTTTCAGGGCTTCAATTTGTTATCGCGTACCAGCACTCTTGAAAACGTGGAATTGCCGGCTCAATATCTTCGGAAAAAGAAACTTGCCAACCCTCGGGGGCGCGCTTTGGATGCCTTAAAAAAGGTAGGTCTGGCGGAACGCTTACACCATGTCCCCAGCCAATTATCGGGCGGGCAGCAGCAACGTGTAGCCATAGCAAGGGCGCTGGTAAATCAACCTGCAGTATTGCTGGCGGACGAGCCAACAGGGAATCTGGACAGCGCCACTTCCATCGAAATCATGGATATCTTCAAACAATTGAATGATCAAGGAATTACGGTGGTGATGGTGACCCATGAACCAGACATTGCAGCCTATTCCAAACGGATTCTGGTTGTACGCGACGGGTGCATCATTAAAGACGAGGCGGTGCGGAAATGATCAGCAATCTACTCTCAACGGCATTCCGGAATATTATGCGCAATCGTATGCGCACCCTGCTCACCATGTTGGGTATCATCATCGGCGTGGCGGCGGTGATCATCATGGTCGGGATTGGGAAAGGCGCAGAAGCGGACATCAATTCTAGAATCAAATCTTTGGGAACCAATGTTCTCATGATCCATGCGGCAGCCATGTCCTCTAAAGGGGTGCATCAAGGGGCGGATTCACGGAATTCTCTGAAAATTACAGATTTAGATGTTCTACGCAAGGAGGCTCCGCGTCTGATTGCGGTCTCCGGTATGGTACGATCTTCAAGTCTGGTGGTGGCAAATAACAAAAACTGGTCCACATCGGTCCAGGGAGTCAATCCGGATTACCAGACCATTAAGGACTGGAAGGTTCAATCGGGAACTTTTTTCAGTGACCGAGATGTGCGCACCGCACGTAAAGTCGTTGTCCTCGGGAAAACTGTCGCCAAGGAAATTTTTGGAGACGAGGACCCTGTGGGGAAAAAAATTCGTGTAGGAAAAATTCCCTGCCAGGTTATTGGGATCATGGCGGAAAAGGGGCAAAGTGGCATGGGAGACGACCAGGACGATGTGGTACTGGCCCCCTTGCTCACAGTATATTACCGTTTCAGCGGTGAAAACCATTTGGGACAAATTCTGGCGAGTACGGCCACTATGGAGGAAATGGACTCTGCGGAAACGGAAGTTACACGAGCTCTGCGGAAGGCCCACCGTCTTGCTGCGAGTGAGGACGATGATTTTGATATTCGTAGTCAGAGCGAGATCATGCAAACCGCGACCAGTATGTCTAAAACATTGACCTTGTTGCTAAGTGCCATTGCTGCTGTTTCTTTGTTGGTAGGAGGCATTGGCATTATGAACATTATGTTGGTCTCCGTGACCGAACGCACCCGAGAAATCGGAATCCGTATGGCCATTGGCGCTCGAGGTTTTGACATCCTAGTCCAGTTCCTCCTAGAAGCTGTTGTGCTGTGCTCTCTCGGAGGTGCTATTGGCGTGGGAATTGCTGCTGCGACCTGCAAAGCAGTAACCAAATGGGTTGGCATGGCTACGGTTCTTGATGGAACCACCATTGCCATGGCTTTTGCGTTCTCCGCCGTGGTGGGGGTTTTCTTCGGATTTTATCCGGCGCGCAAGGCTTCCCAACTGAATCCTATTGAAGCATTACGGTACGAATGACCAAGGGGGAAGATTCTCCCATAGGTACTCGTTCTTGTTAAATTTCGGGAATGGAAATTTCTCGATCCGATGAACTTCGCCAAAACGCCGCCTTAGTGCGGCAACGTATAAATCAGGCCTGCCAAGCCGCAGATCGCAATTCCTCAGACGTCAAACTTTTATGGGTCTCCAAGACCCATCCGATTTCCGACGTGGATGACGCTATTCAAGCAGGAGCTACGAATTTTGGAGAAAATAAAGTGCAAGAGGGTTTAGAAAAATTTTCGCAACGTCGACCGGGCGTATCCCTCCATATCATTGGCCCGGTGCAAAGTAACAAATGGCGCAAGGCAGCCTTGGTAGCGCAATGGCTCCATACGGTGGACTCCGTGGAAGCTCTCCACAAATATGAAACCGTATGCACCGAATTCGGGAAAACATTAGAAATCCTTTTCCAAGTCAACACCAGCGAAGAAACAGCCAAAAGTGGTTTAGCCATGGCGAATGCCAAAACTTTTTTACAAAATTTGCCTGCATTCCCTCATTTGCATTATCGAGGCCTGATGACTATCGGGAAAAATACTGGCGTAGCGGAAGATAGTCGGATTGGATTCGCTTGGCTAAGGAATTTGCGCGATGAATTGCACAAACTTGGCGGCTCTTTTGCCAATTTTACGGAATTATCGATGGGTATGAGTGATGATTTGGAAGTGGCGATTGCGGAAGGAGCCACCTGGGTGCGAATTGGAACCGCGATCTTTGGGGCAAGGGACTATTCGAAAGCTAACCCCTTGTAATTACAGAAAGTTTAAGAATTTCCGGCAATCCACGGACAATGATATCCGCATCGTCACACAGACTGAGGTCCGTCAAAGTTGTTGCGACCAAAACACAACGCATTCCTGCAGCTTGGACAGCTCGAAAACCTCGAGGACTGTCCTCAATTACAAGGCATTCCGATGGCTGAACTCCCATTTGAGCCGCGGCCATCAGATAAGCGTCTGGTGCTGGTTTGACCCGTGGGCATTCGTCCATGGTGATCGATGTTTCAAAAAAACGGAGCAAACCGCTGGAGCGATGTACATCCTCAAAGTGTTCACGAGGAGCTCCACTCACTACAACCATGCGAAAAGTTTTCCCCAACAAGTCTAGGACGTCAACCGCTCCAGGGCACACCGGAACTGGATCTTTGATGCGCTGACGCCATAAAATGTCACGGTGACTCGCAGCACGAATCGCATCTTCTGGATCCATACCTAACGCCTCTGCAATCTCGAATGTACGCATCCCTCGTCCAAGAAAATTGGTGGCCCAGTAGGATGGCTCTAACTTGACATTGTGTTCGCGAAAAACTCGACGAGTCACGTCAAAAAAGAGAGACTCACTATCCATCAGGACTCCGTCATTATCCCACAAAATGGCTCGAATCGATTTATTTTGCCCAATCATTTCCGTGGTTGTGCGTTGCTGGTGGATTCTGGACAAATCGGATTGTTGTTGAGACAAAATGTTACGAAGGAACGCTGAACGTAAATCTGTCATTGGATCCCCGGGTTTGCGAGGCATCTTTTCGAGAACAGCAAGCAAGCGCTTCATTTCCGCCACGTCAAACGATTCTCCCCACCTGTTTTTGTACTTGTCTTCCATGGGATCTCTCATTATTTGAGTTGAACTTCGTCAAGGGCATAGAAAGAGGACGCTCCTTGACCCTCCACCGAATCAATAACAGTATCTGTAAAAGCCACACACTGCACATTGCCAAAGCCTGTCACCACGGCAACATCCACAGGAACCATTGAAAGGGAATCGCTTTCCTCAAAAAACCAGTCCGAAGACCATTGCCATATCCGACAAGAGTCTGTCCCCTCACATTGATTGAATGAGGAGAATCCAGCGCTCTCGCAAATCGATTTCAGGGTTGAAAACGTTCTTTCCATTTCTGGTAATTTTATGAGCCTCACATACTCTTTCGGTTCCACGCCAAGGCTGTCAAAACGGTATGCGGCGAAGGCTAAGCCCTCGAGAATGGATTCCAGATTGCGAGCATCCTGAATGCGGACATCCAACGGATACAGACTATCCTGCAGCCCGGCTCTATATTGGATCGTCCAAAGACCTGGAGGGAGCTCCGTCAAGGAGCCCCCCTGCAATATTTGGCCGGTTCCCTCTAACAGGGCTATCACAGAATCCCCATCATCAAGGCGATCTGCCACAGGGAAAGCGACATAAGGTCCCGCGACCAAGGAAACCTCTGTATCCTTTTCAGCCACCACTCGCTGGTAAATGGCTAAAGAATCCCGCCATTCCGCAATGAGCCCAACACTAGAAAGAGAGTCTAAGGATAAACGAATTTGGCCAAGACTATCTGTGGAAAAAGTATCCACAATTCCTGTTGCGAGTCCAAAAGTCGATTGCTCATAAACCAGTACACGGGCACTCACCAAAGGAACCCCTGCAGAGTCGGTTAATGTCGCCGTTACTTCAGGATTCCCCGTATCGGTGCCGGATAGATTGGTGCGACCGCAAGAAGAGAGGATACAAAGAAAAAGCAAAGGAAAAAGTCGCAGCATCATTTTGCCTCGCTTTGCGTCTTCTTTCTACGACGCCGAGGTTTACCTACCGTCCGAGACACAGGAAACAGTTGCAAGTTTAATTGATAGACCCGATCTGAGTCTCCACGGGATCCGCAAACGCCCAAGGCGTCTTGCCTGAATTTGCTCAGCATCAGTACCAGCGTTTTGTACTCCTCCGCATTGAGATCCAAGGTTACTGACGAAAAGTTACGGGTTGTCCCAGGCTCCTTAGCCAAAGCAGAAGAGGCCAAGGTGATCAAATCTTGGTGATAACGGTATACAGAAGCAGAGCGAACAGCCGGAGGTGTCGCTACCGAGGGGGCTGATTTGGTCCAGCCGTTCCCTTGCTTGGAAATAAATCCAAGCCGCTCCAACAAGGCCAAACTATGACGCACCTGCACCGCAGGGACCTTGGGCTTAAGAACTTTGGATAGGCTACGGGAATCCCATTTAATTCCTGGAATGGAAACCAACTCACGGATCACCGGATTGAACCAACGACTATAATATTCATACTGGGAGTCCTGAATATCACATGTCTGACTCTTCACACGGCAGGAAAGCATCTGATGCCAGTAAAATTCTTTGTCTGGAGCTACGTTCGCTTGACCGAAGCGCTGCATCCACATGAAATATTCTGTTTCCAGTGCAGGCAAGCGAAAATAATCGGCAATACGACGAGCCATGTCATCGTTCAAATTGCGCTTGCCCTGGGAAAGCAAAAGAAGATAATTAGATGTATGCAAGCCCAAGTGGGCACAGGCACTGCGATGAGTAAACCGAGGATCCTTGGATTTGCGATCAATCAAGGCATCCCGTAAAAACTCTTTATAGTCTGTATATTCAAATATTTCGGTCATTCGGAACACAATATACACTCATTCAACACCCGATAACACCCCCACATCAATTTTTTAAAAATTTCCCTTTGTATTCTTTAGAAAAAAATGCTTCTTTATAAGAACACGAACACTCTAAAAAAGCAATCGATTAAAAACAAGGAGGTCCCATGTTAAAACAGCTTGTTTGCTTGGCGTTCTGCATCTGGTCTTTCCCGGCACTCGCGGGTGAGGCTCCTGATGCAATAGCGCAGTCCACCTTCGCGAAAGTTTTGCCCCTGGCAAAAGCAACGTTGGAGGCCCCTGATGCGAACCTAACTCTGGGATCAGGTTATCCCTTGTGGCGCATCACTGAGTCATCGTCCCAAACCTTTCTAAACTCGGGAGCGGAATCCGATTTGTACCAATCTCCTATTATTTATCTGTATCCGATTGAAAACGAAGGTACTCCAGTGCTCTTTCTGAGTTTCAACAAAGACTCTTTAGGGGTCTGGCATTCTAACGGGCTAGGATTCGCCTCTTTAGCGAAGGAACTGATCGAGATTCACAGCGCTTGGTCCGAGGAGGATGGAAACGAAATATTTTTTGCTGAAGGCTCCGTCGGTCATGAGTTGTATTTTGGATTGGAAAATGTGGAAACCCCCAATTTGACACGATTGCAGTTTCTGGAGCCAACGGACCTTGACACAAACGGGGCCAGGGTTCTCAAATACAAAACCCTGGGAGTTCCGACAGACGCTGCGAACTACACCCTGCAACTCATCTCTGGAGGCGACCAATGAGAAGTCTAAGACCCATGTTGTTGCTACTTTGTCTAATATCAACAACCTTCGCGACTGACACACTACTGGTTTCAACACATCTCGAGGAAAAAAGCAATTGGTCCTGGAACGCTGTGGCACAAATGGTGCTGGACCACTACGGCGTTTATCTCAGCCAAACAGAAATCGCAGCCTGGGCAACCCCCTATGAACACAATGCTCCTGTATTCGCGGATTCAGATGTAACCTACATCCCCCGATACAGTACAAGCTCAACCATCAATCATTTCACAGGGGCGACTACTGAATGGCTTGGTCGAGCGCTCACTTTGGCTGAGGTTCAATCACTGATCAGCCAAGGCTATATGATTGTCACATTAAGGAATTCAGGAACGGAGCTCATTTACGGATACTCCGACAGCATACTTTATACCGTTTGCCCAATTCCTGGATACGGCCGCATTCTCGAAAGCTACACGGATTATCTAGATAGCGGGACGTCTGAGCGTTGGAAAGGCTCATTGGTCATGACCTCCTTGCCCACCGGCACACGCCCAAGTCGCCCTATCCCAGAAGACCACATCAACAAGACCTATACCATTTCTGCCTTCGACAAATTGAAGGCGAATGATCGGGTAGAGTGCTACGCGAAACCCACAGGAACAGGCTTTTATGGAAGATTGGGTTCCGGCTGGCAATTCAACTGTTGGACCAACCCATCCTCCACTTATGGAGTTACCGTGGGAGCCTCTTCTCTTGTCGGCTCTGTATTCACCACAGGGCCTGTTCTAATGCGCAGCAATTCCACCATTAATGGGGTCTTGAAAATGAAGGACACGACGAAGCTGACCCAACAGACAGGAGCAACAATCACTGGAAACCTATATCAGGAGACCATTGATAATAATAGCTTCGGTTGGGGAACCATTGATTTCGGCAGTATTTCTCATACGACTGTCTACATTGAGCCAGATCAGGCACGAACCTACTTGAGCCCAGGAAAATATTGGAGCTATACATTAAAGGCTCGCTCCCCTGTTCGTTTACAGGCTGGCGATTATTTCTTCCATAATTTTATCTGCGATGCTTGTTCCCTGGAGGTAGACGCAAGTAGTGGGCCCGTTCGGATTTATGTAGCGAACACAATGATCTGGACTGGGACATTAGCTTATATCTCTGGCGATCCAACCGATGTCATGGTGGGTTATTTGGGACCTGACGATCTTTATATCAACGGGACATTAAATGCTACGATCATTGCCCCTAATTCTCTGTTGGTCATCGGACAAACCACTCATGACTTCACGGGGATGTTTATTGGGCGCAACTTGACTGTGCACCAGGAAACGGTTGTCCGGTATTCTCCTTTCTCATTTGACGACTAATCAGATTTCCTGATTTAAAAAAGGGGCTTCTCTATTTTGAGAGAGCCCTTTTTGTTATGCTCCCTGGGACGCAGTCTGGAGGAGAAAGCCCTCCAGTAGGCCAAACCGAACTGCAATAGTTGACCGGGTCAATTGATGTTCCACATCCTGTGGATCACCCTGCGGGTTCTAGGTTCAATGTGGTGAATAACAGCCATCT
>DATIQS010000317.1:0-2976 GCA_035470605.1 Fibrobacteraceae bacterium | reverse complement strand
TGCGTTAGGGGTGTTGCTGGAGTCCTCCCTCGCGTTGCAGGCTCTGAGCAAGAGCGGCCTGGCCCGCGTCGTCTATCGCGAAGATCAAGAACGCCCAGGGCAACTCTTCCTCGTTTCCTTCACCTGGCGGTAAGCGCTCTCCTCCTTGATCCCCGGGACAGGGCCTAGAGGAGGTTCGTCCAAAAAAACGCGCTGATGCAGGACAAATAGGCGTGGGTGATTTTGGACTGTTGATTCCATACGAATAAGGTCCTTTTCTGTGGTGACAATGGTGTATCCTTGATGCAATAATCGGTTTGCGATTTTATGAACGCATTTGGCGTGATCCCGCAAAAAAATGCGTTTTTGTACAACGACTCCACAAGCCAGAGCATCCTCATAGACACGGCGCGGATTTCCGACGCCACAGAGTAAAACGCAGGGTGTTTGTAGAATTTCACCCTGGGCATTCAACACAGGGCCGGGCACAAATTTCACCGTTTCCCCATCGCCGATTTTCCAGATTTCCACATCAGTATGGTCTTCGCGCAAACTGCGGCAATCACCTGCAGGGATAAGGTCCAAAATATGCCGGGCAGTCTCTCCCCAGTCCAGCAAAATGCACCGTGCGGATCGCAATCTTGGGTCCTCAAGGCCATCGTCGCTAATTAGAATATCCAACGATTCCGTTGTAGAAATGCTCTCCCAGGCAGCAAAACGATTTCGAGTACACCAGACAGGCAGTTGTGTGTGTCGCGCCAACCAAACCGCCTCGTCGCTGCATTTCCGCCAATCCTCATCTGGATCAACTCGCCGAATGCTAGTTGAAGGATGGGTGTGGACCGCATAACAAAGGAGCCCCACTCGTAAGCCTTTTCGTTGAAAATGAAGTGCTACCGCCGCCGCCACTGGAGTTTTCCCCGCACCGCCCGCCCGTAATCCCCCAATCACCAGCAAAGGCAACGACGGGGGGGGGCGATATTGTAACTGTCTGACTAAAAAACATTTATGAATCAGACTTCCGATCCGCCAAATCCATGCTGCCCAGAACCAGAATATACGTGGATTCATGGATTGAAACACCAGAGAAAATCAAGGATAATGAGGATCATGAACACAAAACAACATAGCATTCGCGCAATGCTACGGCGACCGTCTCAAGGAGTGAATTGGCATGAGTAATTCCGCAACGAATGGATCGGATGAAATCTTGCGGCGTTTGGGGATCTTTTTTAACCAAAACGAGGCTATGGTACAGTTTTATGTTTCCAAATTCGGAAACGTCATAAATATGAAAGCGATTCAAGAAGTCCGGGAAAGTTATTTGGAGCAGCTCGCTGAAGAGCAGGAATCGGAAAAGGGAGACGACCCTGTATTTTCCATTATGTTAGAATGCCCTTGCTGTAGGGAGAAAGAGGTGGTGCATTGGGAACTTCGTGCTAGCGCTATGTCCATCAAAAATGATCCCTTTCTGGCTCCTGTCTATTTCCCCATTGGCCAATACCGCAAGCTGAATTATCTGACATCCGCGGTAGCTGTTTGCCCCTCCTGCCTATTCGCAAGCCCAGATAAAAAGGATTTTATTCAATTCAATCGCTCTACCCGACAGACTTCGCCTAGCCAAATTTCCGCAGGCATTTTGTCAGAAATTCGTGATGCCTCCGTCCGGCGCCATAAAATGGCGGATTTAATCAAAGCACCTTTGAACTTTTCGCATTCTCCCAGGCCATTACCTCTTGCGGTTTTAAGTTATCAGTTGGCAGAAGACCGGGCTCGTATAGAGGAGGAAAGCAAAAATCCTTTCGCCATTTATAAAAGGGCCAGTTATTGGACTCGAATTGCTTTGTTGCAACGCCAAGCGAGACAAGATGACCACGAAGCCTTAGAAAATGCTTTGCAATTCTTTAAGGAGGCCTTTTTCCGTTCCGACTTCCCCAATGCAAACCTGGAATTCCAATCCTGCTTTATCATTTTCAGTATTTATCTGCGTTTCGGCCTGGTCAAGGAAGCTCGGGAATACATTGGGGTGATTGAACAGAGTCGAAAACAGGTCGCGGAACGCAACGATCCTGCGGCGTTACGGGCCCTGGACCAATGGCTTGGCATGGCGAAAGCCCGTTGGGAAGATAAGGACAACCCGAATTTATGGGATTTGCCGAAATAGAGACTTTCCAGAAAGAGCCAATCGAATCCGTAGCCTAATCTCTCATGCTCCTCGTGTGTGGACGATTATTCCGTGGGAAGTGTTTCCATTGAACCTAAGGACCGCAGTTATATGCCAATAGCAGCTAAAGCTGAATGGACAGCTCCGATCAGTTGGAATAAGGAGTTAGGCCACACCAAGCCACAGGATGTATGGTACATAAGAATCAACCCGGTTAACTGCGGGATCTAGGCTGATACAAAAACAGGCCGCCTCAATAATGGGGCGGTTTCTCGTTGGCTGGGCCGATGGATAAGCCTGGCTCATCCAGTTTGGCCTGTAGCTTTCTGACTAAAACGCGGAGCTGATCAATCTCGGTTTGTTGAGCGGCCAAGGCGTCACTTAGGGCGTTCAGGGTCCGTTCTTGGTATTCAATCTGGACTTCGATATCTGTAAGCCTATTTTCCATGTCAAGAAACTCCTGAGGGTATGATTTCCAAAGTCAGATGGGAAAAATGGAAATGCTGAAGGATTGAATCGCGTAAAGTGCCACTGGCTGAGGGATGGATCCCTTTTAGACAAAGCAAAGCCCCTTGGTGTCTGTCATCAATGGGCCAGATATGGAGATCCTCTATTTCTGCCCCTTGCTTCTCCAGAAAACAGCGAAGTCGATTCCGGTCATTTCCATTGTCAGAAAAGCCAACCAACAGGGCTCCAGATTCTTTGAGCAGTCTCCAGCCCCAGCGCAGGATAAGTCCTGCTCCCAACAAAGCAACTAGAGGATCCAACCAAATCGCATTCCAGAGTTTGCCTGCCAATAAGGCGGCAATCGCAGCAATCGATGTCAGAGCATC
>DATIQS010000316.1:0-3195 GCA_035470605.1 Fibrobacteraceae bacterium | reverse complement strand
GATCGCAATGAGGCCAACCCAGAAGAGCGGCGGCAAGGTGCTCTGGTGTGCGGAGACTGGCTCCGGCATAGTGCAATATAGTGGTGCGCTCTGCCGACCACTGAACCTCGGTGCGAATTTTTGTACAAAGGACAGGTGTCGCTTGCGGAGAAACTGTCCAGACATGACCAGAGCCAGGGTTGGCCCTGGTAATTTGTACGGGGACTGAATGCCCGCATTGCAGGCCAATCCCTTGGAGTTGGATCATGCGCGCGCTTCCACTTTCCTTGCCAGACGTCGCAAGACCGCTAGCCCGCGTTTCCATGCGGCAATGGGCTCTGCTGGAAATCCGGCGTAGGTTGTCTCTGGAGGAACATCGTGACTCACTCCAGATTTGGCGGCAATCCGCGCCCTCGTACCAATGTGTACATGCTGGGCCACTTGAGCGGCTCCTCCAAATTGTACCCCGTCCTCGACGCAGACGCCACCAGCTAAACCAGCGCCAGAGGCCATCATGACTCCGCACCCTACTTGGCAGTGATGGGCAATTTGTACAAACGAATCCATGCAGGAGTCATCGCCAATGCGTGTGGGTTCTAGAAACCCTGCCGCAACTACGGTGTTCGCCCCTAGTTGAACTCGATCTCCGATTTCTACACCGCCATAATGAGGAACCGTGGTGCGTCCCGTGGCGTTTTGATGAAATCCAAATCCGCGGGCGCCAACAACGACTCCTGCCTGCAACACGCAATCGCGTCCTAAGCGAGCGCCTGGATATAGGGTTACGTTCGCTTCCAGGATGGTGTTCCAGCCCACTTCAGAACCTTTGGGAACCGAGCAATGAGGGCCGATGATCGCTCCTGGCCAGACGACGCCCTCCACTACAGCGGTTTGGTGAATTTCCGCATCCCAGGCAATTTTGGATTCGGGCCAGTGTACTAGAGGCTCGTGGGCGGAATGCAATAGGGAAAGCATGGCTGCATAGGGATCTGCCACTTGGAGAACGGCTCCAATAGAGGGCGGTTTCCCTTCAATTCCGAAAGGAGCCAACAGAACTCCGGCACAACAGGAGCGGGCCTCTCCGGTCCAGGAATTCCCTGTCCAGAAGCTAATGTCCCCGTTTTGTGCACAATGAATGGGAGCGGCTCCTGTGATTTTGACGGAAGCGTCTCCTTCCAGTAAACCGTTTAGAGAGGTGGCTAATTCGGCGGCAGACAGTGGATGTAACGCGAGGCCTTGTGGCGTCCGGTGAGCGAAAAGCGGAAGAACCATGATTTTATTTCGCGTTCAGGTAATCTAGGACTTTCTGGGTCAGGTCATTTTCCTTTTTCCAGAATAGGACCGAACCCGTGGCTCGATCTAAAACAATGTCATATCCCTCCTGCAGAGCCACTTCCTGGATCGCCTTATGGATCATTTGAATAATCGGGGCTGAAATTTTTTCATTTTCGGAAAGCAACTGGCCATCTCGACCGTAAATCTTGTTGATAAAGTCCTTTAATTCTGTGTCCTTGCGGGTGTATTCCGCTTCCAATTCTTTGCGGCGTTCCTCGGAAAGCATCAGGGACTGTTTCTCCAGTTTTTCCTTGACCGAGGCGAGCTCTTTTTGCAACAGGTTGGCCTGTTGTTCCCAGCGCGCCACCTGACGATCGTACTCCTCTTGGGCTCGTTTGGTGCCTGAGTAACCGTCAAAAATGAGCTTGGAGTCTACGTGGGCAATGCGGATTTCATCCGACGCCAATGCCGTAGACACCAGCAAAGCCAGAATCCAGCCGATGGAACGAACACCCATGAAGCCTCCGTCGAAAAAATCCGGCCGCAACCTGTCTTATGCCCAGACAAGTCCCCGGATGGGGACAAATATACAGAAATCACTTCCCTTCATGCCAGCAAGAGGTAATCCTCGGCCAGCATGGCAAAGGAAATATGGTCATGGAAAACTCCATGTAAGCGTTCATATTGGCGCCGTAGCCCCTCTTCGCGTAATCCTAGCCGACGGGCTAGGGTCAAACTGGGTTGATTGTCTGTTGCTACACTCAATTCGACCCGGTTTAAACCCAGTTGGACAAAACAATGGCGTAGAGCCAGTTGGCAGGCTTCGGTGGCCAGTCCCTGTCCTTGGCTGGAATGACACAACCAGTAACCCAGAGATGCAGCCATGTGTTCCCACTGAATCCAGTGAAGGGTGACCGCTCCAATTAGATGCTTCCGCAAAAAGACACCCCAGATTCCCCCGTTCCCCATTTCCTGTTGGATTTCCGCTGCGGCAAGGAAACTAGCGGCGTGTTTGGGACTAATCATGCCCTCCACCCAGGGAAGCCATTGGCCTAAAGCCGTTTTGTCCGCATGGACTACCTCAAAAAAGAGAGAGGCATCTTTTCCCTCCAGGGGTCGAAGATGAATCCGAGGGCCATGGAGTTCCGGCAAAAAATCAGGTTCTTCCTGTTCAATCGTCATTCCGTTCCTCCAGGTATTCCAGCTCTAGGCCGTTTTGGCAGGCACAAATCGAGGCCGCTTGGCAAAGGGTTTTGGCTGGAGAATAGAGCCCTTCTGTGCGAACGGCGACTTGAAGAGAGGTGTCTTTCCCGAAAGCCAAAATTTCGTCCGGGCAAACCACAATTCCAGAATCGGAATCGGCAGTGGTGACGTTTGGCGAGCAAACAAAGATGGAAGCGGTGCTGTCCTCTAGATAATAAGCCCCAGAACGGCAACGAGTTTCATCGGTGCGGAAGATCAGATTGCCTTCCACGGAAATACACCAACTGGTGGTAGAGGATGAGGCCTGTAATGCGAGGACTTCGGCGATGGTTCGCTGGTCGCACCATTCATGTTCTGCGTCGTCTCCAGAACATCCGCAAATCAACGGGATCAGGATGATGGCTATGCGAGGAAGGATTCCCATGCCGAAAATATAGCGTGATGCGTTCTTTTCAGGGAACCCAGTGTGCCAGATGCGGTAAAATGGGGGACAGGAGTCACTGTTTTGAAAGGGCAATCCAAGTCCGAGTTTCCCAGGACAAAGAATGTTGGATGGTGGGTTCTAGAGTCTCCCAATCGAGGTCCTGAAATTCGTTATGGCGAGGCGACAAGTGTTTGCATTCTCTCCAATTGAATCGGTAACGCAAGAGGCAAAACAGAATTACGTGACGTGACGCGTGGTTCGTTTTTTAGGACTGATTGGGCCTATGGTTATTCTAAATTCAGTTTTTTGGGGTG
>DATIQS010000315.1:0-7846 GCA_035470605.1 Fibrobacteraceae bacterium | reverse complement strand
CCTGCAACCCCTGAGCAACCAAATCGGAGGCGCTGAAACGCACCGCCCAATAGCGGCCTGATCGTGCCGCGAATTTGGAACCTGTCGTGCCGCGTTTCACCATCCCCGAAGCCACCGGTTTCCACAAATTCTGGTGTAACTGATGCGGATAGGGATAGAGAGCCTTCGCACGATCCCAAACCTCCAGATGAAAACTCTTGGGACGCAATTTTCCCCATTCGATGGACACCGAATCCAAGCGGACCGTATCGCCGAAATCCAAATAAAACCAGGGGGGATCCTGGCGATCATACAAAGCCCCCCACCAAAGCGTGGCCGAATCACCATCGGTCAAATGCGAAGGATGACGGCTGCCATAATGGTTCTTCCCCACCCCACGCCATCGCATTTGCGTCACAAAACCCGGACTCCATTCCTTTTTGTCGGGGCTCCAAATCCCGGTGGAATCGTATTTCCCTGAACCATTCCAGTGATAATTGTTGGATGCGGAGCCATTCGGAAAACGGAACCAGTTGAAACCAGCATCCACCAAATAGGGTTTCAAATCCTTGTAGCAATCCGGGGAATTCCAGATTGCCAAATCGGTTCCAAAGAGCCCATCGGTATGAATAACGATACCGGGATGAGCATTGTCCACAGAGACCTGAATCGGACCGGTTTTCCCTGAGTTCTCGTAAGGATCCACCAACGCAGAGTCCTGAGTGAAACCACCCAATTGAGGCAGCGCAGCCACGGTAGAATCAACCGTTGCGGCCCAAGGCGCTACCGCCCAACAAAAGACAGAAAAAAAGACAAGATTTCGCATAGAGATAAGAATACCTCTTTCCTGACAGCAACTTGTGGCTTTTTCTACCTTGAATCGCTATTTTGGTCCCTCAATGCCGGAAAACACATGGTCCGACGCGACATAGGTTTTTTCACGGGATGGTTTTCCCTCTGCCTGGCGACGCTTTCTTTTGCCCAAGCGTCCGGGGATTTGAGTGCAATTCCGGGAACCGCCGTAAGCGACGCCACTCAAACACAGACAAATCCTGCAAAACCAGCATCAGAGGGGGATTCCCTCCCGGCTTATGGCCCCGATTACCTGTACAGCCCGCCTAGCACCCACCCTTTGAACAGTCTGCTCCCACAGGGTGGTATTGATCAGCACCCAGCCTGGGGCTACCTAAAAATTCCAGAACGGAACATCATTAACCGCCACGAAGTGGATTTCGAGAGCCGCGAGGTGCGGATTCATTCCCTCTATTACAACATCCAATCCAAAAATTCCACAAATTTATGGACGGCCTACTACCAGGAACTCGCGACCTACACCTTTGACATGTATGATGTAGGATTGCGGCGCCTATGGTTGAGTTCTTTGATCGGCCAAAAAGACGCGGGTTCCACCGCAATTGACGGCTCGCTCTTTGATATCGCGATCCCCGTAAATATGCCGGCCTGGATGAAGGACCTAGGACTCGACAAACCCAAGCTGCAACTCACCGGCCAGATGAATATTCGCCTACATGGCTATGGCGAATATGACGATTCCCCTGGTAGCAGCCAAAAATCCCTATGGCCCTCTCCATCGCTGAGCTATGAGCCTAGTTTTCAGGTCAAGGGGAAAATCGGCCGCAACATCACGGTGGAGGTGGACAACACAGAAAGTGGACTGGGGGTCCGTAACCAAATCCGGGTGATCTATGCGGAAGCCACTCCAGGAGAATTCGAGGACTACATTCTCCAACGTCTGGAATTAGGGTCTACTTCACTGTCCCTGAAAGGCACTGAACTTACGGGTTATTCCGAAAATCACCAGGGCCTGTTCGGCGTCAAAGCGGATTTCAAGATCGGGGACTGGAAGGTGACCACCATCGCCTCTCAGGACGGAGGATCCTCCGAGAAATACACCTTACGTTCTAGTGAGGAATCCACCGAATACGAAATCGCCGATCGGCAATTTGTTTCCTACAAGTATTACTTCCTAAATCACAATTACCGCGACTCCTATATTGAAAAAGCCATTGGCAACAAGACCACCTCCCTAAAAAAGCTATCCGGTCTAACCCTCTACAAACGTGCCCCGAGCAACACCACCAGCGGGGTTCTCGATGACATCACCGCCTACTACGTCACCCCCGATAACGACACCATTAAAGAATCGGGCTTACGACTAGTAGAAGTGGATGACGACAACTGGAGTTGGGATCAGGACCACGGAATTCTTCAGATCAACTCAGCCAGCAAGAATACGTTGATCGTGGCAACCTGGGACAACGACGGTTATGGGAACAAAAGCGGCCTGAGCGATGGGGGCAAAGCCGTCCTGATTCAGTTCGACAAAACAGGGGCAAGCCTTCCAGATATCAGCGATCTGATGCTACGCAATGTGTATAATGTGGGCCTTTCATCCTCCACCACCTCCAGCTTTATTCTGCGCATGAAGAACAAGAATAAGGTGTCAGTCAGTTATCTCAAAACATTGGGGATCGTGGACTCCTCCTCGGGGAGCCCCAACATCAGTGATAATGACATATTTCCAAAGAATTCCTCCACAGGCGAGTACACTGGCGAAATGTGGCTTCCCTGTAAAACCACCAGCTGGTATAAGAATAACGGGTATGCCTCCACCTCCAGTGCCGCCAAAGAAAAAGCGACCAACAACTGTCTGGAACCCTTGCGGACCCTGGACACCACCGGCGCCATCAGTAAGCTCTACACGGCTACAGTGAGCAACCTCACTGCATCCAAATACACATCCCAATTTTACTTTGAAACCGTAGGCAAACAGCGCAAGTCCAGCATTAGTGTCCGCGACGCCAGTTCTTCCTACTCCGTCAGTTCAGGGAACTGTTCCGACATCGCCGAGGGTTCGGAAAAGCTCAAGGTCGGCTCCGACGTGCTGGTTCGCGGTGTGGATTACGATGTCAACTATGAATTGGGCCAAATCGAGCTCATTTCAGAAAAAGCGCTCAACCCCAACAACGAAATCACCATCACCTACGAGTGTACCCCGCTCTTTGAGATCGACAACAAAATCCTACTAGGCGCCCGTGCGGAATATCCTCTTACCTCGATTAGCGAAAATTCCTTGATCGGCCTAACAGCGTTATACAAGAGCCAAAGCACGACGAAATCCCAACCAAATTTCGGAGGGGAACCATTCAACAGCACACTGCTCGGCGCCAACATCGCTCTGCAGGATTCCGCCCACTGGATGGATCGCTTCATCAATTCCTGGCCTTTTATCGATACCAAAGCCAAATCCCAATGGTCCGCCCAAGGGGAAGTGGCTGCCAGTTATCATAACATCAATACCTCCGCTCGGAAGGAGGCCTTGGTGGAAGATTTTGAAAGTACCACGCGTGCGATCCAGTACTCAACATACCGCACCTACTGGTACCAAGCCTCACCACCAGGGGGTATTTCCTCGGATGCCACCACCTACATCTCCGATCTGGATTTCAAACATCAGGGCGAATTTATCTGGCACTCCAATCAGAGCGTACGCTATCGCACCATCTACCCGGAAACAGGAAACTCCGATGTAGACACCAAAGAGATGACCCTCCTCAAATTCACCCTGAAGCCCAACGACAATCTGGAGGGAAAATCCTGGGGCGGCGTGATGCGTGCCAACAGCGAATACAACCAAGATTTGACGGATATGCGCTATCTGGAGGTGGTCGCTCGAGGAAACGTGGGTAACCTTTATATCGAGTTTGGAGCCATGAGCGAAGACGTTGCCGTAGATGGCTACGAACCAAACGGCGAACTGAATTCCGAAACAGCAGCGGGCAGCACAACCCCATTGAACGACTACGGCCTAGATGGTTTAACCGGCTCTGCAGAATCGCGGGTGGTTTGGGATTGCCGCACAGACGATTGTGACTCCTCCATCATCAGTGGTACAACCACAGCCAACTCCGATGTGGCTCGGGACGACTTTTCCGAGCAAGAGGATGATACCGACCCCGACGTGCATATCAACGGCACCGAGGACAATAATGGCTCTGGCGAACATCCCTACGATTCCGAAGACCTAGATCGCAACGGAACCCTCGATGAGGACATCCGCTATGTGCGTTACCGAGTCAATCTGGAAGACGAAAATATCACCGACTACGAAGAACTAAAAAACGGATGGCGGCGTTGGCGCATTCAACTGACCGATTATGATTCCATTGTGGCTAGCGATGGGAGTTCCCTGGATGATATTCTCGCGGACGCCCGCATGACCCGTGTCTGGTATGGCCGCCTAAAACACAGTGTGAGCGAAGGCCAAGTGCAGATTGCAGAGCTGAATGTCGTCGGGAACCAGTGGACTTCGGACTCTACAGGGAACCAGTACGGCGTCGTGGTGGATGGCCCAACTCAAACCGTTACCGTGGATGGTTCGGCAGTCGAAGTGACCGTCCCCGGCCAAACAATCGTCGCAGACACTAATTACCTGAACGTAAGCGTAATCAACAATCGTGACGATGCCTCCTCCTATTACAAGAGTCCCAATACCGTCACCGAACGCGATGCAGAAACCAATGCGGCCCTCAAGGAACAGAGCCTGGTGCTCGACTTCGGCGGTCTGCATCCCGGCCAGGCGGTAGCAGCCACTCGAGTGCTTGACGACGCCCTGGATCTGAGCCAATACAAACGATTAAAAATGGAAATTCATCTAACCAGCGATCAAGACTCCATTCCCGTACGCTTCGCCTTACAATTTGGCTACGGAGGTTCCGATGGTTCCTCCAACTATTATGAATGGTCTTTCCGTCCCTCGGTCTTACGTTGTGGCTCCAGCGATCGGACTGCCGATTGTCATGAAAGCAACTGGCTCGCCAACGCGATGGACATGGCTCTGAGTGACTTCACCGACCTTAAGGACGGTCGGAAGTCAACCGATGCTCCCAAAGAACATGTGCTGACCTCCGACTCCGCAGTGGCCCGCGACGAACGAGTGCGTATCGTGGGGAATCCCTCCATCACCAATGTCAACTGGATCCGCTTTGTGGTCCAAGCCGAAGACTCTGCCACGTTGAACGAACTGGAACCCGGCGGAACCTTCTGGATTGATGACCTACGCTTAGCGGGTATTTCCAATTCATGGGGTTACGCCGGACGCGCGCAAGGTCAACTAAACTTTGCCGATGTGATGAGTCTATCCGCAGAAGTGAAATATCAAGACGGGAACTTCGCCACCCTTTCCAGCGATGGCTCTTCTCCCAAGCCAACGCTGTCCGAGGCCAACACGGATCTCAAAACCGCCGCCAATCTCAATTTGAATGTCAACAAATTCTTCAAAGATGAATGGTCGCTGCACATGCCTCTTTCCCTAGGCTATTCAAGCGAGGTGAAGCGCCCTTACTTGATTCCCGAAAGCGACGTGGCTCTCAGCGAAGACAATCTGGCTGACGTGGCGTCCGATTACGTCAGCGGCGACGTCGAAATCACCGATTCCGCAAAGATTGCCAATCTCCGCGCAGAACGCGAATCCAAAGGCTACCAAAGTTTCTCTCGGACACGGACCTTAAGCTTCGGCTACACCAAAGACCATACTCCAGAGCCGAACTTGGTAAAAGACATCGCGAAGCAGGCCTTCCTAGAGCGCCCCTCTTTCAATTACCGATACAGCGAGACCGAGGCTCTGTCTGCAACCGCCGGTGACTCCTCCTACAGTTATGCCTCCACCATCGATTATCGCCTGGGAACTTACAAACCCTTCAACTTCCACCCCATCCAATCGATGCCGAAACTTACCTTGGAACCCTGGCCCCAAACCTTCGACCTGACTCTATTCGACTTCAGCTACAACAAAACTATTGCCCAGGAACTCGATCCGAATTTCGTTGAACCACAGACCGATAAAATCACGAATTATTCCGTCGTCCTCAAGCACAAATTGAACATGCGATGGAACATCACACCTTTCTTAGGAACCAGCTACTCCTTGAATATCACCCGTGATCTGGATGGAAACAACGACTGGAAATCCTTTACCAAGGAAAATTTCTTCAGCTCGAGCGATAACGGCCTTTTCGCCAACGGAGTGATCTTTGATTACGATCACACCGATCGGAAGGTGTACTCCTCCTATGACAGTACCGACTATGAAGTGACCGAGGATGAAGATGAGCGCGAGGTCAAGGTGGTGAACGGAGACACCGTGACCATCGTGGATGGAGACACCTCCACCTACATAGCCCATTATGACACCACTTACGCCTATAAGGTAGACAGTGTGGGATCCCGCGATTATGGTCGCACCTATGGCATCCTGCGAGACGAACGCGCCCGTAGTCAGGATTTCAAGATCAATTTCAATCCCGTCTTCCCTATCCTTCCGTTTAAAAGCACCTTCGGCAGTTCCTTCCAGCAAAACAAGACAATCCCTGACGACTATGACCCCTACGATGAGGACATGCTAACAGAGAACTACTGGAGCATAAACCAAAACAACTCCTTTGATTTTTCCCCGACCCTAAAATTGATCGACCTCTTTGGCTTCGGTCACAAAAACGTGGCAACAGACTTCCTGGAAAAATTGCGTTGGAGGGAAATCAAATTCAACTGGAACGTCAACCTAAAAACCACGGGCGAAAATTTCACCTTGGCGCAATTATACGAGGACCAGCACGTATCCCCTCTGCAATACTATCTCTACGGTCTGGGTTTAGGGAACGGGCGCGGGATGCGGAGCTTCTGGGATCTGGTTTCTGGTGACATAGACCTAACGCGTGACGATTACATGGATTTCGCCGAATACCGCAGTACCAACGTGGACACCTTGGTTTACCAGGGCTCCTTCTCTCATTCCATTGTACGCAAGGCGAGCGCCAGCACGGGGCTCACCCTACCGATCTGGAACATCGGAGTCACCACCGACCTACTTTGGCAGCAATCCCTAGAACAAGATCGTGAGACTCCACTCCAGTTAGACACAACAACCATCTGGCCCAAGATAGGCGTCGGGATCACCGTGCCCAACTTCGCCAACCGAATCAATTTCCTCAAAACACACTTCCGTTCTGTGAGCCTGAACCACCGGACCGAATACACCCACACCCGCGCTGTGCACCCCTTCCAGACGTCCCAAGATGTCTGGACCGATCTGTGGAACTTCAACCCCCTCCTGGGGATTAAACTTCTGACCAAAAAGAATGTTCATATCGACAACGATATTACCTTTAGTTGGGAATATGATCTAGGGCGCCCTAAGGTCCAGGTAATTACGGAACCCGGCTGGCCCGACGAAAGCGCTGCGGAAACGGACACCGGGGAATACTTCCTAGACGTACCTTGGATGCACACCGATTCAAACATCGTCTGGACCACCAAATTTGGCGACGACCTCTCCATCAGTTATGACCTAAAAACCAAGCACGGCTTCCAATTCTTCAAGTGGTATTTCCGAATGAAGAACGCCATCAACCTGAAACTCGGGGTGGGTTTCTCCTACGAAAAAGAACGGGAACGAGAACGGGACGTTGTTTCCGGCTACGAGCCCCTGGATGGGGATGCCCAATATGCAAGCGGGGTTGCCTATACCCTGCCTTACGGCTGCGACGAGGATGACGACGATTGTCACATCGTCTACCTGCCGCTATTTGAGGATGAAGATGAAGCGGAGGATGACACCCCCACTCGGACGTATGAATTTCACATTCGCCCCAGTGCCAGCTACCAATTCAACAAGATGGCCAGTGCCAGCGCGTATGTGGAATACAAACTCGTACGAGAAAAAGACAGCGAAGGCGATTCCTATAACGACCACATTCTCCAGTTCGACATCGCCCTGCTCCTCAAATTCAACTAATGGGTTCCTCTAAAAATTAACGTTGAAGCCATTTCGAGCGAGATGGATGCATTC
>DATIQS010000314.1:0-1711 GCA_035470605.1 Fibrobacteraceae bacterium | reverse complement strand
GCTCCACGCGTAGATGTGCAGGAACCACAAGCCCATTTACCGACCAGCGAGCAGCGATTCGCGAAAGCCATGTCCGTAGACCTGGAGAAAGACGGCGTTCCTGAACGATCCGCTGATTCCCGCGGTCGATCCATGGTTGGAAATCCATTATCGTTTTTCCATCTAAAAAGGTTTGGGCGGCTAAAGAATCCATATAGATATTCCATTGGGTAGAATCCGCTTCTGGGACCTGTAAGCCCGGCACCATGAGAAGAGGGTGAATATTCGAGTCCAAAGTTCGCAGGAGGCTATCCTGTCTGGATCCAAAATCGAAGTCTAGTCCATCCGCGCTGAAAGCCTGACAGAATTTGCAGTTTTGAGTGGTTCTTGCTTCGATCTGTAATGTCGGGAGAACGCCTAAAAGACGAGGCATATTGTTCCTTCGAAATCCTGGCACTGTTTCCAGCCATATGGTGGAGTCCTCTACACGTATTTTCATATCTCCACCGGAGGCGCATTCTTGGCAGGGAACAGCCTCACCACTGAATTCCTGATTTCCATCGTTTGAGGCTCCAGGATGCCTAGTGCATCCGATAAAGAGGAAGAGAAGAGAGAAGAGAACGAGGGCTAGAATGCCTTGTTGGACAAAAGATGTCGAGGGAAATGATTTGCGCAGAGGATCGACGGCCCAAGAGTCCGGCCAGACGCCAGCAGCATAGGCCGACCAACGGGAGGAACACGCTGAGCCCCGTCGGGCCGAGATAAATCGGGCCGGAAGCCGAAGCGCATCGAAAAAAATTCGATCGATCATGTGGAAAATCTACTTATCCTCGCGAATTGGAGGTGTCTTTTGAATTTCAGGAAATTGGGGTTTGTGTATATTCCCTTGTCTGTTTCAAAAAACGGGGATACAATAGAGATGAATTGCCTTTTACCAGGAGCCAGGGAGGAGTGTTGCCTTTTTCGTTGCGAAAAGATGCGTTTTCCATGCACACCCGCAAAGGACTGTGGGCACTACTTCCCGTCGCCCTTGTTTTAATTGCTGGTTTTGCCTGGTGGAGCGGATCCCACAATCGAAAGGAAGCCGAAGCGGAACTGTCTTCAAGACTTTCTGCACAGGCAAAATTCCGTGCGGACAAGCTAGATGCGGAGATGAATAAACTACGTAAAGACGTAATGTTTTTGGCGGCAGTTCCTCCGATTCAGGGGATTGTTCGAGCCTCTCAATCGGAAGGATTTGATGTAAAGGATAGCTCTGCCCTGAAAACCTGGCGGAAACGATTGGAGACAATTTTTCTTGCCTATGCGCGAACAAACGAAGATTTCTTCCAACTTCGCTTTATCGGCGTTAAAGATCGCGGTCGGGAAATTGTTCGTGTGGATCATCGCCAGGACTCCGTATTTTCTGTTCCAGAGAACGAACTACAGTACAAAGGTGACCGTGATTACTTTCAGCAGGCGATTCAATATCCCAAAGGAGAGGTTTTTGTTTCTTCGCTGGACCTAAACCAGGAATATGGAAAGGTCGAAAAGCCAACGATTCCGACGATGCGTGTGGCAACCCCGATCCAGGATTCCATGGGACGCCCATTTGGGATTGTGATTTTGAATATTTATGCCCGCCATATGCTGCAGAATTTTCAGAAGGACATCCCTTCGAATTTTCTTGGTTTCCTCGTCAATCAAGATGGAGATTATCTCTCCCACGAAAACCATCAAAAAACATTTGGCT
>DATIQS010000313.1:0-3590 GCA_035470605.1 Fibrobacteraceae bacterium | reverse complement strand
CCGAGGACTTCAAAGGCCTTTTCACGTACAGGGATGCTCGATTTGAATTGGTGTTGGATGAGGGTTTGGTAGTCTTTACCCACCTGTTGCCAACTTTGTTTGCTCGCCACCAGAACTCCTGCGCCGAAGTCCCTGTAGATGGGCATGTAGACTTCCTTTCGCACCACCACAGGCCAGTCAATGGACCATAGCAAGCCTCCGTTGATTGCTTGCCGTTCAATTGGACCGTATTCCTCGCTCAAAATTCCTAGGGTGTCGGCAAGGAGTTTGAATTCATCTCGTCCCACCGGAATCTCCCTGGAACAGACATGGTTGACATAGGGTAATGTGCCCGTATTTTCGATGCTGGTACGCGAAACCTCGAGGAAAACATAGTCGCCGGGCCGTAGATCTGTGAGCGGCAGGTGCGCCATCTGGGCCTCGTCGCCCGATCCTTTGTCGCTCAGGTAGGTGATGTACGCCTCCTTGACGGTCCAGCGGTTTTTTAGCTTCCAGTTGGAGTCATAAACCTCCAAGGCGTTAATAAAGATACGGTCCACACCAGGTAGGAAAGTAAAGGTGAATTCTTGGAAGAGGCCTGCACCACGGGGGTCCAGGATTTGTAGCAGTTGAGCCTCGGTGCGAACCCAAGGGGTATTTCTGCCTGCCTTAAGGACCTCTTCCTGCCAGTGCACCACCGCGGGGAAGTCTCCCGATTTTGCACTATCCACAAGACCTGGTGCGACCAAAAATTTCAGATTTTTAGGGCGTGCTAGGACGGGCTCGATGGGAGCCTGTAGGGCTCGAATATCCGCTTTGCCTAGAAAGGCCTTGGTCGCGGATAGGAAGCTTTTGGCGTCTTCGTCGTCGGATTTGATTTTTAGGGCGTGTTGCAGAGAAACTTCTGCGGCGCGAAATTGCTTGAGATGAAATTGCGTTTTGCCGCGGGCGTTCCAGACCTCAAAATTTTCTGGCGCCAGAGGCAGCAACTGGTCGCTGATGGCTAGAGCCTCCTGATGGCGCTGGAGGAACGTTAGCGCCTCGATGAGCGCAAGTCCCATGTCTCGGGTTAAGGAAAATTTCTTTTGCAAACTGTAGAGAAGATCCACCGCCTCGGCATACTGGTCCAGGCCCATGAGCGTCTTGGCAACATACACGCCCAAGCGTGCGGAGGGTTGCTTGCGATATAAATTTTGGACTACCTCTAGAGATTGGTTCCGTTGGCCAATTCCCCAAAGCGCGTCGGATTGATTGATGACCAGTTCGGGGTCATTGGGGGTGAAGCGTAGAGCCATTTCATAATACTCCAGCGCGCGGTTGTAGTCGTGCAGGGCTTCGTACATCTCACCCAGGATAGAAAGCAGCTTTCCGCTTTTTTGTACGAGAGCCATTTGCGATTGGTAGTGATCGGTACCCGGCCCATAGAGGTTACGCAGCTGATAGACAAAGCCACAGTTGATAAGGTAGAGTGGCTCCGAAGGGTCCATTCGGTTGGCTTTTTCAAAATAGGACAGCGCGACGAGGGGCTGATCCTCAGCCAGGCGCAACAGGCCGACCTGGTTGATGATGCGGGCGTTTATCTGCCGTAAGCGCTGCTGATCTGGCAAGCCCGTAGAGGGGAGTGGTGAGGGCTTTAGACCTTTCAGGGCGCGTTCCATGATGGGGCGATATGTCTTATACAGCGAATCCTGTGTCCAGACGGCGATCAGAAGGGCTCGGCCTTTTTCGTAGAAAAAACGTCCCCGGTAGTGAATTCTCTTCTCTCCTTCCGAATGTACAGTTTCGAAGTCCTGTGTGTAGGCCTCTCCAGAGCCTTTTTTATGCACCTGTAGGTCCTGGGCTTCCGCGTTGAGTCCTAGGCGGACCAGGAACACGCGGAAAAGATCTCGGCTGGAAACCTCCTGGGGGTCAATATAGGCTCCATAGGTGAATAGGGAAATTTCAACGTTTGTATCCGTCAGGGTCAAATCTGGATCGGTGTTCAAGGCGTCCAGGCTAGTCCAACGATGCCAAATGGTATCGCTGGAGGACCATTGGTAGTCGAGCGCTGTAGATTGGTATTGCTGGACCCGTTCCCCCACAGCGGGGCCCTGTTCTTGAATCAATGCGGAATCGATTTTCAGTCCGGCGAAAAAGGCTTGGAAGCGCTTCAGAAAATCCGTCTGGCTATGCAGACTGTCGGAAGCCGAAAGGGACAGGACAAACACCTGATTACCCAGTAGGGCGGCCATTCCGGTGGATTGGCGATTTTTGCCGTCCTGGAGTCCAGCTTCTTCCCAACCCACTCCAGAAAGGGCTACCCCAAGTTTCATGGGATGCAGCTCTGCATAGATGTTTTTCTGGTTGCCGCTAGAGCGGCTTTGAAGCTCCGCTTGTGCGCGATCGGCAATTTGGGCGGATTGATCTTCGACGAGTGTCTCTGTGGATAGTGTTGCGCGTAAACCGGTGACTGTATTGTAGAACTCTAGGGGGGCGAGATCGTTAGAGGGGTCGCTCACCAGAGCCCAATTTGGGTCAGGCGGCTCAAAGCGGAAGCCCGGGCGTTTGAGGGAAAGCGAGACATTGCTCCCATTCGGTGGGATTTGCTGCGCGGATGGGGTTCCCTCTTCCTCCCCATTGGGGGCTGCGGAGGAATCGGCGGATGTGTTACTGGAGCCATCCTGATTGGCCGGGTGAGGCGCACAGGAAAGAAGAACAGCAATGGGAATGGCAAAAAAGGACAAGAAACGTGAAATCATCATTCTGGAATTTTAGCTAATCATCCTAGATCCCGCAGCTGGGAGGGATAGAGATTGCTCAAGATCATGGAATTTCAGGAGCTGTCGGGCGCATCCCTGCCCCCATCTCTTGGGTTATACTAGAAGGGAAGTCTTGGGCCCTTCTAAACTTTTCGTTTAGGCCATTTCGACGACTATTGGCTGGCTCATCAGAACAGGCATATTAGAAAGGAAAGAACATCTGGGGCAGCGACGTTGGTCCGTTTTTCGCATCGCCACGGACTGAGCGAGAAGACGTTTTGTCGGACTCCGCGTCTCCGCGTGAGTGACAAAACATGAAGATCCTGTGGTGGACACGGGCCCGTAAGCAACCGAAGTTTGAGCCTAATGACCGCAGTAGACCAGGGCTGGAATTTGGAGCTCTGCCAGGAATCGAGCCAGCCCAAACGGACAGATCATCCTGAGCCCCCTCTATTCCAGGCGAACGAGACGCCAGGATCGTTCGTTTGATGCCCTATGCCCCTCCACGATGCCGTCGGTTAGTTGGATGATATGCCGCTATTGGCACATATCCTCTCCTGAGGAATGCTTTGCCTGAATTACGGAGACCTATCCTTGTGTACAACTGCGGTCGTTAGGGCAAAGATTTCGTGAAGATTTTGTCGTTGGCCAGTATGCCCGCCGAGTTGTGAATAGGCACTTGTAGCCAAATGAGCGCAGTGAGGGAATATAAAAACCGGCTCCAAGAGGAACCGGTTTTCGGGTGAAGGATCGTTTCAGTTTTTGATTTGTGCCTTAAATACATCCCGGCGGTTTTGTGACCAGGCGGACTCGTTGTGATCTGGATTTTTGGGGTATTCCTCACCCAACGAGGTGGAGCTGAGTTGGGACTGG
>DATIQS010000312.1:0-1657 GCA_035470605.1 Fibrobacteraceae bacterium | reverse complement strand
CGTTCGTTCTGAGCCAGGATCAAACTCTTCATAATTCTTGCTTACAAAGTGTCTATCCTTCGCTTCTTATCTTGTCCTCGAATCTATTGACTCAAGGGCCCTCACTCAAGCATATCTCCGTATCCTTCAATCAACTCAGTCCCGCGAGGGGAGCTGTTTCATTTTGGAGAGCCAAATGTATTCAAGGCATTAAAACACGTCAAGGGATTTTACGGAAACTTTTAAAAAAAGTCAGAAAAGGCGAAATTTCAGCGATTTCAGCACCTTCAGAGACAAGAAAATATTGAGCGGAGGATTTATTCCGGAACCAAGTGAGCTGCCGCTTCGCGTAATTGCGTGTTTCTTGTTGTATTTCAGGGATCGCCTGATCCAAAGGAACCTTTCCCTCTAGGACCTGAATGAGGTGATGATAACCAAGCCCCTGCAAGGCGGGCACATCCTGAGCATAATTTTTGATCAAATGTTCCGTTTCCTCGATCCATCCCATACGCACCATAGAATGCGTTCTCAAATCAATACGGCGATACAGCTCTTCCCGAGGGCGGTCCATCCAAGCCACAGGAAAACTTCCCATCCCACCCTGACGCATTCCTTGAAATGAAGACCAAAGTTTTCCTGTTTGCAAATAAACTTCAAGTCCGCGCAAAATCCGCTGAGAATCTCCAGGAGATAAACGGCTTCCAATTACCGGATCAACATGAGCAAGCCAACGATGCAAAAAAGCAAGTCCCCGCCTTTGTCGAATCGATTCTAAACGAACCCGCAAGGACGGCTCAATTTCAGGTAGAGGTGAAAGTCCCAACATCAAGGCCTGTAAATATAGGCCCGTCCCGCCCACTAACAGAAAGGCTTGATCTGGATTTTCTTGTACCAAATCATGGACATCTCGACAAAACGCAGCAACCGAGTAGGCTTGAGCTGGAGATAAAAAACCCATCAAATGATGAACAATCCCTCCACGATCTTCCTTAGATGGCTGCGAGGAACCGATCGCGGTCTCCGCATAAATTTGGCGAGAATCTGTGGATATAATTTCAGCGTTCAATTCTCGTGCAATCGCAACCCCCATCCGTGTCTTCCCCACCGCCGTTGCTCCGACCAGGGCACCGATGATCATGGGAAAAAGCCCCTGGATAGGTGTCTCAGGGGAAAAGTTAGAGGAAAAAAATTAAAAGTGGTTCTACAAAAACACATACAATACTCCATTACAGGAGAAAAGATGGACAAGTAAAAGTCCAGTGCATCTTGCCCTCTACCCTTTAATCCTACCTGGAGCCCACGCCAAGGTTCTACAACAAATCCCGGCGGTAATCATCCTCAATACGCACGATATCATCTTCACCCGTGTATTCACCGACCTGCACCTCAACGATCACCAAATCCATTTTGCCCTGATTTTCCAGGCGATGAATTTCCCCAGCAGGAATGTATGTGGATTCATTCGGACGCACATTAGAAACCTTCGTTCCTACCGTCACGGTCGCCATACCACTAAGCACGACCCAATGTTCAGAGCGGTGCATGTGCTTTTGCAGGCTAAGACGCCCCCCCGGTTTGACAATGATCTTTTTCAGTTTGGCGCGTTCCATATCCATAAGAACCGTGTATGCTCCCCAGGGACGAGTCACTGTCTGCGGACAATGAATCAGATCACTCC
>DATIQS010000311.1:0-2342 GCA_035470605.1 Fibrobacteraceae bacterium | reverse complement strand
CCTATCTGAAAGCCCTTATTCCACAAACGACTAGCAATGAACCTGCGATCATCTCTCCCACGGTATCGGGTATTGTTCGCCTTGTCGACGGAGGTCTATTTGTTCAAGGATTTCGCGGCAATGTCGGAATATACTCTCTTTCTGGAACTCGCGTGGCAAATGTCTCCGTAGCCCGAAACGGTTTCTATCGGATAGCCTTAACTCCAGGCGAGTATGCGGTAAAGGGCGTCAAAAAATGAAATACCTTGTGCGTTCCCCCTTTTTTATGAGCCTTGGATTTCTTTTCTTCGTTTTTTCTTGTGCCAGAACTCCACGGGTTTTTCAGGGACGAGAAAACACTATGGAGCGGGAGACAGGAAATGAAGCCGTTGTCGTTCTTAGCCAGAGTATTTTTGTAGATACACTGGAGGAAGAATTCAAATACACATTGGATGATCTTTTCCGAGACAAAAAACTTAACTGGGTTATGGACGAAGAGGTCGGCCTACCAGAGCCGCCGATTGGCGGTGTAGACTCTATTCCTCCAGAAATGCTTTCTCGTTGGCTGGATTTCTCCAAAGTGGTTTTTCTGCATAGTTATGTCACTCAGCAGCGCCATCGCATCATCGAAGGATATGCAAATGAATCAGGTTGGAATCCCATAGGAAGCACCGTCATGAGAAATGCCGGAGCGGCTCGAGAGAATGGAAGTATCATGGCCTCCGCCTATAATCCTCGCACAGGAAAGCGAATCTACGTTCGCATGGGCTCCCTAAATGCGAACAATCCTCGATGGTCGGCTAATTTGCTTTATTATGTCATGAACGAGGCTATGCAAGGTCTCTATTTCAAAGGAAGTTCCCCATGAAAGTTTTGGCAATTAACGGCAGCGCTCGCAAAGACGGCAACACAGCCATCCTTATTCACCATGTTTTTGAAGAGCTACAAAAACATGGGATCGAAACGGAAATGGTTCAATTAGCAGGCCAGGTGATCCGAGGTTGCGTAGCTTGTAACCGTTGCCAGAAAACCAAAGATGGCAAATGTGGTCTCGCCTCGGATCCGGTGAATGAAATAATCTCCAAAATGGCCGTGGCAGATGGAATTATCTTGGGATCCCCCGTATATTTCTCCGACATCACTCCAGAGCTCAAGGCGCTCATCGACCGTTCTGGACGAGTCGCTCGCGCCAATGGTATGCTCTTCCGTCACAAAGTGGGAGCTGGCGTAATCGCCATGCGTCGTGCAGGAGCGCTTCATGCGTTGGACAGCATTTACCATTTCCTTCACATTTCTCAAATGGTGATTCCAGGCGCAACTTACTGGAACGTGGGGCTCGGCCGCGAAATCGGCACCGTGGAAGAGGATGAGGAGGGCCTCGCAAACATGCAGTCCCTTGGGGAAAATATGGCTTGGTTGATGGAGAGGCTGCAGAAATAGAAGGACACCAAATACACATCCACCGGCATGGTCGTTGCTTTTCACAGAGGCCTAACCCTAGAATACTAGCCGCGCGTCGCGTAA
The DNA here is from genome assembly GCA_035470605.1 of Fibrobacteraceae bacterium. Classification (GTDB taxonomy): domain Bacteria; phylum Fibrobacterota; class Fibrobacteria; order Fibrobacterales; family Fibrobacteraceae; genus CAIRAY01. The sequence goes on along the minus strand of DATIQS010000311.1, from coordinate 839 downwards.
TTTGATCTGCCATTTGCGAGTTGTCTTTACTGGCAGCCTGTGAATAGGTTGTAGCCTTTCCATCATCCTAACAGCTGTAGGGCACCCCTAAAAATTCCCATTTGGCTTATTTCGGCACCCCTCCGTCAAAACAAACAAATCCGTCCTCAACCTCCTCCAAGTAGGGCTTCCTTACAGAGGACTGCACTCGGCTAACAGGAGCCCTTCTCTTACAAAAGAACACACCTCTCGACCCGTTGGCTACCAGTGGCAGCAGACTCTGAAACCCAATTTTATAACGGGATTTTCCGGTTTTTAAACGGAAATAATGCCTTGATCCCATCCAGAGACTCGGGAGAGAAGTATCTTCTATCCGTTTTGAAGCCCCATTTTCGGGTGAAACCAAAACGACTATGGATTGAACATCCAACGAGGTTTTTGTCATGATTCATCGTTGTATCCCTCATCACCACACGGAGAACAAAATTTTGTGGGGGGGACTTTTCATTTTGGCGGGGCTCCTTTTGTTGGCGTTCAATTTTGGCTTTCTGCCAATGGAATATAAGCACATCGTTTTTTCATGGCCGAGTCTTCTGATTGCCTTTGGCTGTAGTAATTTGTGGGGGAGACATTCCTTTTTTGGTTTGCTTTTGCTAGGGACTGGTCTGTATTTATTGGCCCCGCGTCTTGGGGTTAACCTTCCTGGCCTCAATCATTTTCTTGTTCCCCTTCTCCTGGTTTTGATCGGCATTAAAGTCCTTTCACACAATCATACCCATTTAGCTAGGGTTACCCTGTTGAAGGATGGTTTGCTGAACGAAAACAATGTGTTCAGTGGTACCAAACGTAAACTGGTGAAT
>DATIQS010000310.1:0-2079 GCA_035470605.1 Fibrobacteraceae bacterium | reverse complement strand
ACTGGTCGTACCAGACTTGAGCCAGATCGGAATCGCAATCCATCAGTTCACATTCCCAGCGATGGACACAGAAAAGAATCTCTTTTTGGGGTACCCTAAGCCCACTGCTCATCCCTATAGGAGTCCTAAGTTGGATTATGACATCCGTATCCAGTGGGGAACGGTAACGCCTGTATTCCATGTGATCCATAACATAGTACTGTCCGATTCCCAGGGAATCCATAAGGAATTGATCCGTTGGGAATGATGAGTCCAATTCCAGATCATAGCATGAGTAATTGAGAAGAGAAGAAACAAGAAGTTCTGTTCTACCGAAGTAACTGGAGCTGGGATTCATATCCACCTCGGTGCATTGCTCGAGGGCCTGTTGCAGCTTGTCCTCCTCCTCTTCCTCGAAGCAGGAGATGAGGAGTAGAACGACAAGGATAAGGCTGATTTTTTGTAGGGTTTTCACCATCACTCCCCAGGGCATCGTGTCGCGAGGCTGTCCGGCAATTGAGGAATCCCTGTGTCGGCGAAGAAAAATCCGTCCAAGGATCCCTGTTCCAGCACGTTTGAATCCAGGGTGCTTTCAATGGAGTCCCCGCCGTAGTAGGTGGCGAGCCAGCCAAGATTGTTCATGACCAGGGCCTGGGTGGCTGAGTCCATGTCCAATATCCCCAGACAGGCCAGTCGATTGAGCTCCTTCTGGGTGACCTGCGCCAGGGTGTAACCGGAAGAACCGACCCAGTTGAGCATTGCGGCCCAATTGCAGTCCGACTGGTCGTACCAGACTTGAGCCAGATCGGAATCGCAGTCCATCAGTTCACACTCCCGGCGGTGGGCGCAAAAAAGGACAGCTTTTTTCATGACACTCCAGGATGTGGGATCCCTGAGTTGGACCACAACGTCAGTGTCCAGCGGGGAACGATAGAACCAGAAATCCTTCCACTCGTAAGCATAATTCCTGCCCACTCCAATGGAGTCCATGGTAGACCAGTCCATGGGAAAAGAGGTATCCAGTTCCACTTGGTAACACGGATAATTTAATTCATATCCCATTAGAATCCGATTCCTGGATGCCATATCCACCTCGGTGCATTGCTCGATGGCCTGTTGCAGCTTGTCCTCCTCCTCGAAGCAGGAGATGAGGAGTAGAGCGGCAAGGATAAGACTGATTTTTTGTAGGGTTTTCATTGTAGGCTCCCGGTGAATGGAATGTGGTGGACGGTGGTGTATTGATGGATGGACACGTCCTTGGCCAAGACCCGACCATAAAAGGTCTTGGTGGATTGTCCCACCGATACGGCACCATTGGGGGCGACGACCGTGCCCGCAAAACCGTCGATGTACAGAGTCCCTTCCGATGAGGTGTAGAGGTACAGGTTTTTGGCGAGTTCGTCGTCTTCGTAATCCGACAGGAAGGTCCCGCGCCAGAGAACATTGCCGTCTACCAGCAGGCTCACGGGACCAGACGCGATGTCCACCTCCACACGGGCTCCGGCGTCGATCTGCAGACTGGTTAGATGATAGGTTCCGGCACGAAGGACCAGCGTGGCTCCTGCATTCACGGTCAGGGTTTGGCAGGAATCCGGGGCGACCTCCGTCGTGTCGCCAGCTTCTAGGAGGCAGGTGGTGGAGCCCGTCACATCAAAGACCGGACGCGCTAGGCGACTCAACCAGGATTTCCAAGCCGCCCAGGATAAAACGCTTTGGGCGGTGTCCCCTTCCACTGTGGCACCCACCTGCATCACCAGGGTCGGAATCCCGAGTGGAAAAAATATGATATGCTTGACGATTCGCCGATCCACATTCCCATGCACGGTGGCATTGTTGCGTAGCACCACGGGCTCGGTGGAGAATAGTGTGCCCGCCTCGGCGCTACGGCCCAATTCCGTCTTGTTGTCATTACTGGGTAAAGAGCCGAGGTTGGCCACTTGGCACCAGTTTCCATTGGAATCTAGGCACTGTACGCCGTCGTTTAGGCGTAGGGTTCCGAAAGCGACCAGGGCGTAATCATCGAGACCCGCGGCAGCAAGTACCGCTGCATCGTCGGTAGAATCGTAAGGGCTTGTTTCGTCCGTATCCAGCACCCCGTCG
>DATIQS010000309.1:0-1632 GCA_035470605.1 Fibrobacteraceae bacterium | reverse complement strand
GTTATGACGAAGATAGCGGCTGTGCAATAACGAGCCGTCACCAGGGTCCACCACCGCCACCTTAACCGTCGTGGATCCAACATCCACCCCTACCCACAATACAACATTTTCGTCGGCACGCATTTCTACCCCCAAGATAGGTCAAATTGCGCAATAAAATTTGGCAACAAATCTAGAATCCCCGAATAGAAATCGCTAGTCTACCCCGACGCCATCTGACACGTTTTCGGCGATAAAACGCCCAATAATCCCGATAAACGGTCATAAGCAGCAAAAAAAATTTCAGCAACAGCCCAATTCAAACATCGGTAAGTGGGGATCCCCTATTCGTTTCCGATCCTTTTGCGCTTAGTGATAAGCCCCCCTTTTTATATCGAAGCGGTTGTATCAAAGGAACAATGGATGTTTGGCATGAGCCTAGGCCGCAGTTCAAATAGGTCAAATGGATGTAATATTTTGCTTTCAAAGGGTTATACAAAATCACTCGTTCACCCGCAGGATGAATTCTTGTTTGCATCAACATTCCGAATCCTGTTCCCATCTCCATCCCATCGTTTTCGCGAAGGAGCCGATTATATTTTGCCCATGAATTTTCCTTCCCTTGCTTTGGTTCAAATGGATGTCATTCCCGGTCAACCGGAGCAGAATCTTTCTACGGCTCTGCGCCTGCTTCAGGAGGCCCGAAACCAGGGGGCCTCTCTGGTTGCGTTTCCTGAACTTTGTCTTTCTGGTTATTTGATTGGCGATCTTTGGGAGGAATATTCCTTTGTGCGCGACTGCGTGGCGGCAGGCCATGAGTTGGTGACGGCTGGGCGGAACCTCGTGCTGCTGTTTGGGAATGTCGGGGTGGATTTGGAACATCCTGGTGAGGATGGTCGCCCCAGGCGCTATAACGCGGCGTGGCTCGCTGAGGAAGGGCAACTACGGCGCAATCCTTGGACGGGGCTGGATTTTATTCCCAAAACTTTGCTTCCCAATTATCGAGAATTTGAGGAGACGCGCCATTTCTTTGATTTGCGCCGCTTGGCTTTGGAGCGAGGAGTTCCCGTACAGAGTCTTTTTGGTATTCATGAGGTGAAATGCGGCTCCGGTAACTTGCCGTTGGGCGTGATCCTGTGCGAGGATGGCTGGGGGGAAGACTATCATTTGCATCTCATCCCACACTTAGCGGAACAAGGGGCGCAGTTGGTGATCAATCTCAGCGCATCTCCTTACACGCGAGGGAAGAACGGCAAACGCAACCGCATTTTTTCCCAGCAAGCCACTCAGTCCCGAATCCCGATTGCCTATGTGAACTGCATCGGGGCGCAGAACAATGGGAAAACTTTTTTCGGCTTTGATGGCTCCTCTACGTTTTACGGCACGAATGGGCAAATTCGTACCACCTTACCGGCCTGGAAGGAGTGTGTCCAAGTGATTGATGGGGCCTCTCCCGAGTCTGTGGATTCTGGGAATTCCTGCGTTTCTGGGATTTCCCCCTCTCCTTCCCCCTGGGCGGGGCATTCCGAATTGCGGCCGGAGGATGTTCAGACCCTCATTCAGGTCGTTCGCCGTTATCTGGAACAATCAGGCATTGCACGTGTTGTGGTCGGCGTTTCTGGAGGGATTGACTCCGCTGTGGCGGCGGCTCTT
>DATIQS010000308.1:0-2294 GCA_035470605.1 Fibrobacteraceae bacterium | reverse complement strand
AGCACCGGCTGGTTTCAGCACTGCAAAACGACTTCCCTCTGGTTCCACACCCCTTTGCCCAACTCGCCGCGGACCAACAAGTCTCGGAAGACACGGCCCTACGCCTCGTACAAACGTGGTTTGAATGCGGTGCCCTCCGACGTATCGCGCTGCTGGCCAAGCACCAAAATTTGGGTTTCCGGGCCAATGCGATGTGCGTCTGGCAAATTCCCACCGAGAAGGTCGATGACACCGGGCTCATTCTGGCTAAACACCCCGAAGTCTCCCACTGTTATGAACGGACACCCTTCCCAGGAATGCCAGGAAATGTCTACGCCATGGTTCACTCCACAAATCCCCAAACATTGCGACACTTGGTGAATACCCTAGAGAAAGACGTTGGGTTTTCAGCACTCCACAGGCTGCACTCCATTCATGAGTACAAAAAAAGCAGTTTAAGGCTTTGACGGTATTGGTGACCATCGCCTCTGGAACCATGCCTGATCAACCTAAATCCCGCAGTTAACTGGGTCTCGCCATCGATCCACTGCGCCCCCCCTCTCCCCCCGAGAGCGCCATACCCACAGGGCATAGCCTGAAGCCGTTGAGCTTTGCATAGCTTTCCGTAAGGCTACACCACCGAATTGCACATCGGCCAGAGACAGATGCTCTCCTATGTACAAGATCTCAAGGCGATTCTCCCCTATTAGTTATCTTTGAAGGCGGAGGTAAACATGCGTGTTCCCTTGGCGATTGTGGACTACGGGGCGGGAAACCTGACCTCGGTGTTCAATGCCATCCAATATCTCGGCCTACAGGGCCAAATCACCTCCGACCCAACGGTGGTGCGCGCGGCGGATCGGGTCATTTTTCCGGGCGTGGGGGCAGCCAGAGCGTCAATGGACGTGCTAGTCTCTTCTGGTTTGGGCCAAGCCGTGCACGACGCAGTGCTGGCAGACAAACCCGTGCTAGGCATCTGCATCGGGTGCCAAATTATTTTACGCCATAGCGAGGAAGACGGAGGTGTCGACTGCCTGGGATTGCTTCCGGGCAACGCCGTGCGTTTCCACTCCGAGCCAAGTCTCAAAATTCCCCACATGGGCTGGAATCAGGTGAACTTCACAACATTGCACCCCATCTTTTCTGGAATTGCTGACAAGAGTGAATTCTATTTCGTCCATAGTTTTCACCCCTTGATGGATGACCCTGCTACGGTGGCGGCCTATACGACCTATGGCACGCAGCGTTTTGCCGCGGCAATCTTCCGCAACAATCTTGTCGCCACACAATTTCACCTAGAAAAATCAGGCGAAATCGGGTTAAAGGTTCTGCACAACTTCTGCCAATGGGATGGGAAATCATGCTGACCAAACGCGTAATCGTGTGCCTGGATGTACGCAACCGCAAGGTGACGAAAGGCGTCCGTTTCGCCGAGAATATCGATGTGGGAGACCCGGTAGAAATGGGCGCACAGTATTCGCGCGAGGGTGCAGATGAGCTAGTGTTCTACGATATCACGGCCTCCGCTGAGAACCGCACCACCGACATCGAAATGGTGCGAGACATAGCCAAACACGTTTTTATCCCCTTCTCCGTGGGCGGAGGTGTACGCAATCTGAAGGACATGCACGCGGTACTCCTGGCTGGAGCGGAAAAGGTGTCCATCAATTCCCTAGCAGTACTCTATCCAGAAATTATTGCCGATGGTGCCAAGGCCTTTGGCAACCAGTGTATGGTCCTCGGGCTCGACGCCAAGCAGGTGGGCGTTTCTGCGCAATTTCCCTCGGGCTACGAAGTAGTCATCCAAGGTGGGCGGAAGCCCATGGGACTCGACGCCGTTGTCTGGGCACGCAGGGCGGTAGACCTGGGCATTGGTGAAATCTGTCTTAACTCCATCGACGCCGACGGAACCCGTGATGGCTATGAGCTGAACATCACCGAGCAGATCGCCCAGGCCGTAGAAGTTCCTGTAATTGCTTCGGGTGGTGCAGGCACTCCGGCACACATCCAAAATTTATTTGCCAAAACCCATGCCGACGCCGCTCTGGTGGCCTCTATGGTCCATTTCGGAACCTACAGCATCGCGCAGATCAAAGCGGACATGGCTCAAGCAGGCATCGCAGTACGTAGAGCGCCAACTTTCGCATAACATTTAAAGCCAATCGAGAAAATTTTTATCCTAAATCCCTATTTATATTTGGAGTCTCATCTTCTTGGGGATTTTAGATGAATAGCTTTTTTCGCATGTGGCTACCCCTCCTTTTGGCCAGTTTTGGCTGGACGGAGGAGGTGATTCCTATGGAGAAGCAGCCGAA
>DATIQS010000307.1:0-6361 GCA_035470605.1 Fibrobacteraceae bacterium | reverse complement strand
TGCACTCAGTTCCCCTAAATAGAGGTAATGATCATGCCGTACATCCCATCCAGATGAAGCGGAACCGCTCCAATCGATATCCACCGTGTCTCCTGGGGCAGCCAAAGTATCGGGAGCCGCAAAATATTCCCCTAGTCCCAGGGCGACAGAATCCAGATGAAGCGAAAAGAAGGCGTAGTTGCCCGTATTCCAGGAGGGCGTCTCGGTACGTAGTTTCAAATACCAGAGTGTGCTATCCTCTGGCAGGAGTTGCAGGCGCATGGTGGTGGTGGAATCCAGCAAAGAATCTTGACTATCCCGTAGAGTCATCGAAGCAAAATTTTCGCCGCCGGATACAAGGGTCAGACGATTTCCTTCGCTAGCGTGGAAGAAGTAAACAACAGAATCTTCAGCTTCGTTTATGCGGAAACACCCCTGAATGTATTCCGATGTAGGCAATTGAACGCTATCCTCTCCACCAACGAATTGGTAGTAAGCGGAATCCACGGAATAATAAATCTGGAAATCAGCAACACTGTCCGCCTGAGTGTTGTCTTGGCGCGAGACTGTGACCTCTAGATAGTAATATCCAGAATCCAAAAGCACGAAACTATTTTCTTCGAAAGATGTGTTGCCTGCAGTCATATATTCCGCGTAAGAGCCATCAGGGAGGGTGTCTATTGGAAGTTGAGAGCCTTGGAGTTCCGCACGAACGCGGAATTGGGCAGCGGAATCGAGCACGGAGGATTGCAGGGATAGTTTGAGAATACTCCCCGCCGGGTAGGTTCCCAGATAGAGGTTCCATGAGCTGTCCAAAGCGATAGAATCTGGAATCCGTACAGCTAGGGTATCCCCGATGGAGAGGGTATCGACATAAGTGATCTCCATGCGCGAGGAATCCAACGCCGCAGAGGAGGAGGAAAGGGAGGAGGAGGACGTTCCAGAAGAAGACGAATCCTCATCAGAATCATCTTTATCAGAAAAGGAGCAGGCGCATAAGCACAGGGCCAGCGCAACAGACGGAATGGAAAGGGCAAAACGCGTCATGAGTTCAATATAAATACTGGAATCAGGTCATTTGTACGAGTACGGCGGAGAGGCAGCTTTCCCTCTGACTTCCATTTGAGGAAAAATCCATAGACTGGCCCCGCATCCAGAGAATTTTTGAGGCGTTGGGCGTCCATTGATGAACGAAATCCGCCAACAGATGAGGCCGGTATTGGCTGTGATTCGTGGAAACAAAAAGAAAGCCCTGCGCCTCTACCACCTGGGCACAGAGACGAACTAGGCTTTCCAGATCCTGCCGTACCTGAAAGGAGCCCTGGGCGGAATGGGAAAAGGAGGGAGGATCCAGCACGACAATCCGGAAGCGCAGCCCCTTACGCACGGCGTAGCGCAAGTATTCTCCGGCGGTTCCACGAAAAAATTCTCCGCGTAGGGTTTGGATTCCGTTCAAGAGGTAATTCTCCCGAGCCCGGCTAAGAATTTTGGCGCTAATATCCACGTTCACCGCACGAGTTGCACCTGCCAGACGGGCATGAACGGAAAACGAACCGGTATAACAGAAGAGATTGAGCATATCGCCACCACAGGAAAGGGAGGCCAATTCGATTCGATGATCGCGCATATCCAAGAAAAGCCCAGGATTGACGGTATCCAGCAGGTCCACATGGAATCGCGCCTCTCCTTCACGAACTTCGCAGGAGGCCGCATTTTCATTGCCGACAGCAACATGCATTTTAGGACGTTCCAGGCTGCGACCGTCACGATCCAGGCGGTTTTTCACCACAAGGAATTCGGGAGAAAAGGCGATCTGAATCGCCTCGCAAAGAAGAGATTCTCGATCCATCCAGTCCGAGCGGTAGAACTGGAGCTGCCAATGATCTCCGTAGCGATCAAGAACAACCCCAGGGAACCCATCCGCGATTCCATTAATGACGCGGTAGGCATTGGTTTGCGCAGCAATCGAGGCTCGCTTTTGGGCGCAGTCCTGTAAATTTGAGACCAGATTGGAAACCATGGACACGAGGGAAATTTAAATCCCCATCCAGGCAATAATTTCCGCCATTGCACTAAAATTCTAGACTCTGTCCCGAAATTCGTTAAATTTTGCGGCATGATTTTTGCAAATCAAACGACAATGGCCATTGATTTGGAAAAATATCTCTTTGGGAATGAGGCTCGCCAATTGGTGTACAAAAGCTTGGATGCGAATGCAATGCGCAATCGAGCGATCGCCCAGAACATCGCCAATGTCATGACCCCTGGGTACCGCCGCAAGGAAGTGGATTTCGAGAGCAAAGTCCGCGATGCCATGGAAAAGAAAATCAGTGGTGAAACCACAGATGATCAGCACATCCCTATTGAGCGCGGGATTGATCTTTCCAATGTTACTCCAGAGGTCTATGAGCCTGAGGATGAGACAAAACCAGGCGAAGTGAACAACGTGGACATCGACATGGAAAACGCCAAACTGGCTGAGAACCAAATCCAGTATAACTTCAATATTCGCTTTGCTAGCTTTGAAAAGTACCTCTCCGCAATTAAGGGCGCCGCTAGCTAATCAGTATCCTTGCTGCCAGCGAGGATTCAGCAAATTTCTAAATGATTCAGAAGAATCCGGATTCCGATGGCCATCAGAACGAAACCACCTGCGATTTCGGCATACCGTCCCATGCGGCAACCCAAAATCCGTCCAAAGTGTCCACCTAACCACGACAAAACGAAGGTAACACCGCCAATACACAGGCTGGGCACCAAGATGGGAATATCCACAAGAGAAAGCGAAAGGCCTACCGCTGCTGCATCGATACTTGTAGCCACGGAGAGCATAAGCAACTCACTCGCGGAGAAGCGCCCTTTGTTGGAGGGGGACTCTACCGCACAGGAGTCGTGATGCACCCCTTCCCAAAGCATTTTTCCACCGACAAAAGCTAATAAGGCAAAGGCGATCCAATGATCCACCGCCCCCAAAAAGGAGGCTCCCGCCAGACCCAACGCGTAACCGATCCAAGGCATCCCCGCCTGAAAGATGCCGAAACTCGCCGCCATAATCCAGTTGAGGCGTCCAGGTTGTCCAGGTTTTGAACAACTCGTTCCAATGGAAACGGCCATGGCATCCATAGCCAAAGCAAAAGCAAGTAGCAACATTTGTATGCAGGACATCACTTTTCTCGGAAGTCGAACACCAGAGGGAGCACCGGAGCGCGATAATTCGGGGGGAGGGGAGGGAGCTTGGAAAGATTTACTGCACGCATGGCCAAACGGTCCCAAGATGCATTCCCCGAGGATTTTTTTAGCATAACAGCGGTGATGGCACCTCCGCGTTGGATGGTGAACTGTACCGTAGTGTGGGCTCCCTTGGCAATCTGCAACTCCGATGGGGGGTTAAAATTTTGCATCAAAATTGCTTGCAACTGTTCGAGATATACCTGCATCAGAGGGTCGATCAGGATCGATTCCACCGTGCGTAATGCTGGCTGGTTACTGAAATCTGGGAGGTCCATGCCATGAGGATCGCCTTCTGGAAGTTCAAAATCGTCGCTCGAGGCCGCTTCGGCTTCCTTCTGTGGCTCTTCCTGGGATGGGGGTTCTGGCTTGGGCTCTTCCACTTTGGGAGGAGTTTTGGGCTCCGGTTTAGATTCTGGCTTTATTTCCGGTTTGATCTCCTGTTTCACCTGAGGCTTCACCTTGGGTCTCGACTTCACGGGCTCTGGCCTGGGGCGAGGTTTGGGTTTGGGGCGGTGCCGAACCCCCTTTTGTGGCGGTAACTGCACCAGTTCAAAAACCGGAATCGTCTTGATTTTGGGTTCGGATTGTAAGAACAACCCAGCGACAACCAACAGAACCACCAGCACATGAAACACCACAGACCAGGCAATGATGCGTGGAAGTTGCTTGCCGTAACCGGTCTGGAAAAAAATTTCGTCCGTCACGGGACTATTCCCTGTCAGGCGAAAGCGTCAGGAAACCCAGCCTGGTTACCCCGGCCTTCTGCACCTTGGTAACCACCTTCATCACTAGGCCATAATCCACGGATTCGTCCGCATTGATTACCACAGGAGGGTTGTTTTGCCCCTTCCAAATGGGCTCAAAAATTCCGGTGAAATCTTTGAGTTCCACTTTCATATCCGCGACATATACCTCGCGATTTTTGGTGATGGATACCTTGAGGAGCTTTTCTTGCTCCATGGTCGGCGCCTCGGCTTTCGGCAGGTCTACCTTGATGCCTTGGCTCATCAGTGGTGCAGAAATCATGAACACGATCAAAATGGCGAATACCACATCCACCAGGTTGGTGAGGTTCATTTCCTGCACAAGGGTTTTGCTGCGGCTGCGCTTCATATCAACCGCCGGCGACTTCTTCCAAGGCTAGCAGGTCGCCGCGTTTAAAGAGAGAAAGCACTCGCGAGCCAAAGTTGTAATAGCTGATTTCATTCCGGTTGTTCCGATTTACGAAAATGTTGTACGCAGCAGAGGCAGGAATGGCCACCAACAAACCAAACACCGTAGTGACCAAGGCGACGGAAATACCCGGAGCGACTACAGTCAAATCTGCAGAACCATGCTGTCCAATCTGATAAAAGGCCACCATGATCCCGTACACCGTACCCAACAAGCCGAAGAATGGGGAAAGGTTGGATGACATAGCAAGGAACGCAAGAAATTTATCCTCCTCAAGACGAAGCGCCTCAATGGAACGCTGAATCGTATCCTCCAAAAGTGACGCGCGATGCTGGATCGAGTCGTAGCTTACAAAAGCGGAAAATTTTTGGGCTTCCATCAATACCTCGTCAGTGAGCTGTTTCAGAGGACTTTCCACCGCCTGACGGCAAAGAGCCTTCAACTGCACAAATTGGTCGATGCGAACAAAGCGTCCAAAAAAATCGGCGTTCAAAGCCGCGTTTTTGGAGTAGTAACGGAACTTCACAATAATGATCCCCCAGGTCCCTAGGGACATAGCTCCCAGAATCACCAGAATCACGATCGAGGCCGTATCGCACATACGCAGGAGATCCAAAAGAGGAAAATTCTTCATGCAACCTCACGGAAGAAATGGTTAAAAAACAAATATGAGGACAAATCTATAAATCTGGGAGTCTAAAACTCCAAGCCCAACCGCCATTCCAAATCGCGATGGAAGTCTCCACCTTGCCAGAGAGGAATCGTTGCCTGAATAAACAGAAACCAGAGTTTTACCGAAACGCAAGGCCCTACGCCATACCATTCTTCCCACTGGGCATCATACATCACATTAGAACCCAGAGCTTGGTTGACTGCGATCGCCATGCTATCCACCGCCTGGGCGAAATAATAAGTCCCAGAAATCCCTGTCTCCAGCGAATGATAGCGGCCCTTGCACCAGGAATGGTGCAAATCAAAACGGGTTCCGGTCCACCAGGTATGCCATTGACTATGCCAATAGCCGCTTGAAATGCGCGCCCCCCAGTCACCCCGATCCAAATGGAAATGCACGTTTAGTGGAACCGGATCTCCAATGGAAACGCCAAAACCTGCAGTCCACAAGGAAGAGGCCTCAGCAACTCCAAACCACAGGCACAGGAAAAAAAGATTACGCCAACGCAAAGAGATACCAGAGACCGCTGACTACGAGAGTCCCTCGATTCGCCTCCTCAATTAAGAATTGTCGAATTTGTTTTCGAGGAACGCGCAGCGTTTCAATAATTTCTCCAGGCTCCAGGCGCTGCCTAGGATTTCGGTTTACAGGTAAATCCTGATTGATACGCGCCCGTACCAATTGTAAGGTGGCATCACTGAGGGCAGGAAAGGAACTCAATAGGGGACTGACCTCCATCACCTCACCTATATAACCTGTTTCCTCCAGCAATTCTCGTAAGGCCTCGCTTCCAGCATCCGTAGCCCCAGGCTCCACCATCCCTGCAGGAAGCCCAAGCACAAAGGCATTTGCTCCTGGACGGAATTGGCGGATCAGCAACACCTCGTCCGTAGGCTCAATTACGGCAAAAATCACCACAGCATGACGGGAGGGGCCCTTTCGGGCAATATGTTCCCAATTAAAATCACGGCCCTGGTCGTCTACAAAAAAAGAGCGTTTCAGACACAGCCAATTTCCTTCGCCCAATATTTCTTCACCCGTCTTTCTCATAAAAGAGAATGTAAGAAACTTACCGCCCAATGCCGATTTTTCGTGAAATTCTATAACGCGATCGATTTAGCGATTCAACTGAACGATTGGAGGCTGGCACAGTTACAAAGTGTGGAAGACATAAAAATCGACAGGGTCAACTGCGGAAAATCGCTAGGTTGAAGGTCTTTTTGCTGATGTCGAAGCCTAGAATACCATAATTCCCTGCAGAGTAAGGAACCGTATCCGTTTCAGTTGCTGGGTTTCTCTCCCGGC
>DATIQS010000306.1:0-2051 GCA_035470605.1 Fibrobacteraceae bacterium | reverse complement strand
TTCAGTGGACATGGCGTCGCTCTGGATAGAGACTCAGAAGTCCCTCTTCCGTGGCGGGGCTGCACCCGCGTTCTGTGATCAGGCCGGTGACCAGACGGGCTGGGGTTACGTCGAATCCATAGTTGACTGCGGGTGTGCTTTCTGGACAGATGCGAATGGTCGCGAGGCTTCCGTTCTGCGTGAGGCCATCCATTTGACGCACCTCCTCTTCTCCGCGGGTCTCAATCGGGATTTCGTTTACTCCATTTCGTAAGGCCCAGTCGATGGTGGAGGAGGGAAGGGCCACATAGAAAGGAATCCCATTGTCATGTGCCGCCAGAGCCTTGAGATAGGTGCCGATTTTATTGGCCACATCCCCGCAGCATGTGACGCGGTCGGCTCCGGTAATCACCAGATCCACCAACCCATGTTGCATTAGGTGTCCTCCCGCATTATCGGGGATTAGGGCATGGGGAACCCCGTGCTGTCCCAGTTCCCAGGCGGTAAGCTTGGCTCCTTGATTCCTGGGACGAGTCTCATCCACCCAGACCTGGAGCGGAATGCCCGCATCATAAGCCATATACATCGGTGCGGTGGCGGTACCATAATCGACGCAGGCAAGCCAACCTGCATTGCAATGGGTCAGGATGCGTACCGGTTTTCCGCTTTGGGCGTGAATTTGTCGCAGGAGTTCCAACCCGTATTCTCCAATTTTTTTGCAGCAGGCCACATCCTCTTCCGCGATGCCCTTGGCTTCCTGATCTAGGAGATCACAGATATGATTTGCGTCTGCACCCAGACACTGCACCTGCTTGAAACAGGTCTGCATCCTTTGCACCGCCCAAGACAAATTTACTGCTGTCGGGCGGGTCGATTCCAGCAATGCGCCCAGTTCCGCAAAGCGAGACTCCCATTGATTGGACGACTCTTTTAGAATCCTTCGGGCTCCCAGAGCCATACCCCAAGCGGCGGAAACACCGATTAGAGGGGCCCCGCGAACCTGCATAGAACGGATCGCTGTGGCGATGTCCAGCGCATTCCACGTCGTGACAATCTCCAAATGGTGAGGCAGAAACCTCTGATCGATGAAACGGACCTCACCTGGAGCCTCGCTCCAGATGGAGCGCATGGTTTGGCCGTTCACTCGCATGTCAAAGACCCCGATTGGCTATTTTAGCTCGCTGATCATTTTCTCGACCAGATCGACAGAGAAACGATCAATGCGCTTCCCATTGACATAAAAGTTGGGAGTGCCTTGCACGCCGATGCCTTGTCCAAGTTTGATATCCCCGTCGATACGGGCTTGCTTAGAGGCATCTAGGGGCATGTCCTTTTTGAACTTTTCCACATTCAGCCCGATTTCCTTTGCTACCTTGAGGAAGGTCTCTTCGCTCAGTTCCTTGTTATGCGAGGCAATGGCGAAACGGAACTCCCAGAATTTGCCCTGGGCCTGAGCGGCTATCGCCGCCGCCGCCGCCGCAGGGGCGTTTTTATGGAAGGGTAAAGGGAAGAATTTGTAGATCATGCGTAATTCTTTCGGATGCTTGAGCATCAGCGAATCCAGAATTGGGGCGACCCGGCTGCAATAGGGGCATTGGAAGTCGGAAAATTCGACGATAGTAATAGGGGCGTTTGGATTCCCAAGAATTGCGCTATTGTCAATGGGAATGTCCCAGACCTTATTTTCCGCTTCAATTTCAGCGCGGATTTGGTCAAGGCTGAGGCCTCTCTTTTCCAGGCCTTTTTTGAGAATGTCGAATTCCTCGTTCATTTTGGCCACCACGGTGGACAGTGAGTCATATTTGGCGCGAAGGTCGCCGATCCCTGCTGCGCCTTGGGGCACATTGTTGCAGGAGACGCTCACAAAGAGGAGCGGCAGGAGCAGAAAGGCCATTTTTTTCATAGAAAGTCCTTGGAAAAAAGATGATTTGGGGTCAAAGATATATCCTCAGGCTCAATGTTGGCTAACCGAACCACTTAGATCGAGCAGCGACCAACTGTGTTTGCGAATTTCTGGATCCTTGGCGCGGATCAGGTCCAGAAACAGACTCACCCCTAGGGGATCGTTTCCA
>DATIQS010000305.1:0-4920 GCA_035470605.1 Fibrobacteraceae bacterium | reverse complement strand
TCGTTCCTGAAATCAGGGGTACAAAGTGGGGTGGATCCAATCTGCGTGATCGCAAAGATTGTTGGTAAGTGAATCCACTTCCAGGGTTAGGATTTGTACCCCAGATAAGGATACATCCGCTAGTTCTTGAGAAAGATGATTGACATCTGTTGGATTGATCATAAGCGGATGGCTGCTCCAGAGGAGTTTCCCATCCCCTAGTATGCGGAAGGCAACGCCATCGCCTCCGGGTTCTTCGTCGTCTTGCCCAACTAGGGCTGTGAAACGGCGATATTTTCCCCCTAGAGGGAGGTCGATGTGAGAGAACGCATGGGTGCCAAAGCCATCCTGGAATGCGCGTTTTCCAAGGTGAAAGGGACTGCCGTTAACTGTTTTGTTGATATGGAAATCGCCCCAGGATTGCTGCACGTTTTGCGGTGTCAGTTCAATGGCCCTCACGGCAGCCTTGCCCTTAGAAAAGAAGGCTTCTTGATCCCTGGATGAAATTTGGGTGCCGTTCGAGTCGAACACCGCTAGATGGATGGAATTATAGCCGGAAACAATGTTGGGATGCATCAATGTATCCCGATAGGTTTGGGGCTGATAAGGACCGTCTCGCCAGATACTGTCGTTTAGAGATAACTGGTAATGCCATTTTTTGGGAGGAACATTGGCCAATGTGTATGCAACCACAACCGCATCCGAGGACTCGGAGTAACTAAATTCCTGAAATCCAGCCAGCGACGTTTCGTCATAATCTTTGGGGCCTATGATTTTTGAGATGGACAGTTCGTAGTTATTGGTGATGATCGTTTGAAACACCGGACGTGTCTCAAAGTCTCGTTCGAATTCATCGCAGGTCGAAGCAATGCGATGCTCCACGGCTTTTTTATGCCAAGTCTGGCGATTCCAACAGTCCAATCCTCGTACATAATAAATTTCCCCGTTGAATCGCTGCTGCAACGCGGCCAGATCTCCTCCGCCCAAGCCCTTGAATTTGTCGTAGTGCATGGAGGAATAGCCGTAACCAATAAAATGCCATGGACGCGCATAGATGAACAGGCGGGGCTGCTTCGGTTGAGATCGCACCCAATCGAGAATTTGAATTTCTTCGTTGGTTAGGTGATTGCGATTATACATGATGTCGGCTTTGAAACTATCGTAGTAGCGGTAGCTAAGTCCCATCATCACTAATGCAGTGACAACGGCCCACGCGATAGTGGGGACTATGGGCTTTTCCCCTTTTCCCCGAATCCATTCGCCAAACAGGAGCTTGTCGAAAAATAGTGCGGCAAGAAAGGCCATTGTTGGGAGAAACACCAAGGCATAGCGCTGATTGATCTCGATGGTGAAATCACCAGAAACATTTTCGAGAACCATATAGGTCTGAATGTGATAGAGCAAGAGGAAGATCAGCCAGTTCCTGGCCTCTTTGTCTTTCCAGGCTAGATAGAGCAACGTAAGTCCGCCTAGGACCGCGAACCAGGTAAAGGAGGACAGGAATGGATTCTCCAGGAGTCCATTTGGGGTGACCGGGGTGTTGGCCATCACGCCCCAGTTGATCGCGATATCTTTCAGAAAATTCCCATGGGCGGAGTATTCACCCCCTTGGAAGTTATAGCCTTGGTGATAACTGATGGTCAAGAGAATGGGAATAGAAAACCACGTGAGTGCGCTAATAAATGCCGGGAATCGCAAATCTTTTTTGGATAGGAGTTTGGGCAGAGACATGAAAACAAAGGCCCCCAGACAGAACGCCGTTTCCTGTCGGGTTTGGGCAAAGAAGGCAAGAACCAGGGCCAGAATTACCCAATGGCGTACGGTATCCCGTTCAAAAGCCCATTTCATTAACAATAGGGACAAGGCGGAAAGGAACACGTATAAGGGTTCAACAGATGCGGAACGGAATTGAAACATTACGGTGGGTTGCACCATAAGAATCACCGCAGACAGCAATGCGAGAAATGCGTTTCGGGTCCATGCGTAGATCGCCAGGAAAAAAAGGAGCCCTGTGAGGAAGAACAGAACTAGATGGAATGGAAAAATCCATTGCAAATCCTGTCCTAGAACGGGCATCCCCAGCATATAAATAAAGGCTAAACCGCGAGCCTTGAAGTTGTTGGCGTTTTTCGTGCAATCTAGGTGCTCATCGCTGTCGAACATGCCTTCGTCGCAAGCCCCAGCCACCTGTTCCGAATAGAGGTTTTGTGCTGTAGACAAGAAGATGGATTCATCACTTTGGACGCGATGGTGACCACTGATCCAGAATCCAGCCGCAGCCGTGCAGAGCAGAACCAACCCAAGGGTGGCAAACCACCAATTCCGTCCAGGACTAACGGATTTGACAAATTGCACCAAGTCCTTGGATAGATCGAATAGCAACAAAACCAGGAGTAACAATTGGGCGAGAAAGAGCCAGAATGGCAGATAGAGGTCTAATTGGCCTACCAGGTCCTTCATATCCTGGCCCGCCATAGAGACGTCTCCAGCCCATGCGATCAGAAGAGGGATAAAAAGGGTAAAAATCAGCGCGGCAATTGCCGCAGGATGGCGAAGATTGTGGAGAAGCTCTTTGATTTTTTGCATGGACAAAATATAATCCAGTTCCAAGGAGGACTTTTAGTGTTTCCTACGTGAAAACCTTCTCCATTCTAGGAGTTCCATTTCTACCGGAACAACGGTTAGTTGAGCCAGTAATAGACAGGACATTCCGATGAGAGCCATAAGTCCCATGGAGCGCAATCCCGGGTGCGAAGAAAAGAGGAGGCCTGTAAAACAAACCATGGTTGTGAGGGAGGCGGCAATGACGGTCGGAGCTGTACGCTGCATGACCATGTTCATGGAGCCAGAGGCTCGTTCTCGGTATTGATGCCAAAAATGCAGGGAACCAGAAATGGAAATTCCCACAAGCATGGGGAAGACCTGAGCACTGAGAGGATTGATCGGGATGTCAATCAGTCGTAATAGGGAAAAACACCAGAAAAACCCCACCATTGGGGGAATCATCACCAGCATAGCGCGGTAAAGACGATGTTGGTGGATCAGGAGAAGCAAAAGGATTCCTAGTACAGCGATGAAAATACTTCGCCCCATCCAGGGAAGGCTCAAATCCAACATATCAGCCCGGATAATTGCTGGGCCCGTCGCGTGTAATGTTTTTCCGTTGGGGAGGGCAACATTTCGAACCAGTTTTGAGAAGCGGCGACATTGTAAACCATTGTCGATATCGAAAGAAGGGAAGATGAAGGTAAATTCGCCAGACGTTTGGTCTCGGCCAAGAAATTTTCGACGTAGGGAGAACGGTAAGTCATCCTCCGTGATGGGATCCTCGTCCCAGTTTTCCATAATCTTGCGCACATTGACAGAATCCGTTCCGTGTAAAGAGGCGATGGCCTCTGGAGTCAGCAACGAATGGATTGCGGATAACAGGTCTAGTTTTGCCTCTTGATCGTCGGGAAGCAGCGAGGAAAGACTGAATACTTTTCGAACCAGACGGGAATCATCGGTGCGCTTCCGCTGCTCCAATTCATGAAGCAAAATGCGAGACTCCTTGGCGTTGGAAGTGAGAATAACTGCCGGTTCTTGTGTCGGGATTTCAGAGGCCTCCATCAAAGCATTCCCCTTTGCTGTGGATTTCTGATAGGTTAATTTCCCGAAATCATATTCAAAATGAGGGGCGACTCCGTGGGACGCGAGTAATACAGATACAACCACAAGCCAGGAAATCCGGCGACGCCAACGCCAATCGGGAGGGAAAACGCGAGAAGGCGCGTGCCCGTTTTTTTTCCCGTAAACCTGGAATCGCTGTCTACGTTGCAGTAGGGTCAGGAGGGTGGGCACAAATAGTAGGATGGCGATCCAATGGAAGAGTACACCTAATCCGCCGACCAGTCCCAACTGACGCAAGCCCTCCAGAGGAAGCAACGTTAGAGAGAAAAACGCGATGGCCGAGGCGATAGATACGACGGTAATTACGGGCCCTGTTCCCAGCACGGCGCTTTCCAAAGCGAGATCCGGGCCCAGTCCTTGGCGGCGCTCCTCAGCGTAATGACTGAGAAAATGCGTCAGGTGGTTGGCGGCTAAGCCAGGTAAAAGCAGACCTAATGTCAGTGTGAAAAAATTCATGGCCCCAAACCAAAAGGCATTGAAGCCCAAAGTCCAGACCAGTGCCATGCCTAAAGGAGGGGCCGCCACTAGAGGAATCAGGGGCTGCCGGAAAAACCAAACAACCAACAGGGTTAGGATCAGCCCCGCGGAAATCCAGGCGATGCGGTAAATCTCCTTGAGCAGCATCCCACTGGTGGCTACACTTTCCTGGACTTTGCCTGCGTATTCCACCTGGACTACCCGGCTCAGTGGATTTTTCGCAACCTGTGCATGGACGGCGCGTACCAGGGCTCGATTCTTGGTCAGATCTCCGACGCGGTGACTGGGGTAGATTTCCAATATTCGAATGGTTCCCTCGTCGTTCCCATAATAAGGGCGCAACGATCTTATATATTTCTCTTCTAGGTCCTCAAGATTCAATGTCGTATCAGGAAATGTTGTCGAGTCCTGCAAATCAACCCACAGTGGGTTTCGTGCCGCCTTGAGTGCGTCTAGACGGCTACGGATGCGGTCATGGATGAGCTGTAAATCTCGCAAATGGATATAGAGAAATTGATGCTTACGATAAAAATTCGCCTCTGTGCGGTATTCACAAAAATTAACAAGTGGGTTGTGCGAAAGACTGTCCGCTAGCTCTTGTACGAGTTGGGCATTTGCTGCGGAATCCTGGGAGTGAGCCACCAGGGTTAAGGAACCATAGCCACCAAATTTTTTTTCGACCATGGAGGCCACGACACGACTGGGATAATCTGTCGGCAGCAGATCTTCCAGGGATAAATTCCATTTCATGTGCATAATCGGAGCAATCAGTGCGAGGCACACTAAACACCCCAC
>DATIQS010000304.1:0-3103 GCA_035470605.1 Fibrobacteraceae bacterium | reverse complement strand
CCCCTCGGTAATGGTATTTCGGGGTAATGTTGATGACATCCAAAAATTGTCCCGTCCAGCCGATATCCGTGGTGAAGCTATTGCCCAACCAATGGTGGCTCGTGTCTACATCGTTGACGGTGTCATGGTTGCGGAGCGTATAGTAGTTGAACCGGTTGTAAAAGGAGTAGGTGAATTTTTCCCAGAAATCCTCCTCGCCGGAGGAACTTGTCTCGATAAATGGAAATAACTCACCAGAGGAGCGGAATTGCACATCGGGAATTTCGCGGGTCACGAGTCCCGTAACCAGGTTGTCATCCTGTTTGGTTTTGACCGTTAGGGACCGCCCATTGGAAAAGGTGCGGCTCCAGGTCAACTGAGCATTCGCCTGTTGATTCAGGATGGTTTCTTCGTCCAAGGCGTTGTCTGTGCGTACATGTTGGCTGGAGACAAAGGAGCCTGAACCCGCCAGTTTACTTTTACCATCGGGTCGCAGATTCTGGTTGTGGGAGAAGCTGACATCCCAGCCCGAGTTGGCCAGGTTGAATTCTTTTAGATATGCGGTACCACTGACGTTGCCGTCCAGCACATAAAGTTTTTTGTAGCGGAATTGTCCATCTAGGGAGCTTTTTTCAAATTTCGCCTCGGAACCTTCTACGACGTCTGCGCTGGTGGTTGCATCCATATAGTCGTTAATCGCCCAGTAGTAGCCGATGTCGTTGAGATAAAAACCTTGTTCCTGATCACCGCCGAATTTGGGGGTCAGGAATCCCGAGCGTCGACCGCTTTTGAGGGGGGACACCATTAAAGGGAGCACCGCCACCGGGACATCCTCAATGTTCAGCACCACAGGCGCGGCCACCACCTGCTCCTTGGGTTGCACCACCATGCGGCGGCTATAGAAATAATAAGAGGGGTTGGAGTCCTGGCAGGCGCAGAAATCACCGCGAGCGATTTGGAGTCGGCTGTCGGGGAGGCGTCGGATGTCCATGCCATTGAAATGCTGGTCGTCGCGTTCGCCAGAACCATAGAAAACTTGACCGATACGTGAATCCAGGTTGTATTTCATGCGGTATCCAGCAAGGGGCGGATTTTTCGGGTCCTGTAGCACAGGGTCACCAGAAGCCTGAAGTTCGTTGTTGCCCTGGTTGAACCAGATCGTGTCGCTGCTTAAGGTGGCTCCCCGGTAACGGATCAGCGCTTTGTCGTTCAGGTTGAAGGTCTTTGTAGGGAAATCGTATTGCAACGCAACCGCCGAATATTCGACGGTATCGGGTCCCACTCGTTCCTGGGACAGGGGATCCAGTGTGTCTTCGCTGGTGGTGTCCGCCATGTGGATAGTATCTGCCGCCGCCTCCGGATCATGGATGGCGGTGAGTGCCTCTGCGGCCAGAGCCCATCCGAACGGGGCAAGGATCACCCAAAACGCATGTTTCACGGATCAATAATAGGTTTTTGGCATTCGAGCCTGTCTATTGGCGTTCTGCCGGATTCGCTTCGGGGCTTTGTATATTTCAAATGGGAAGTTTATTGGATTTCATGAATCTCTTTCGTCGTTTCAAAACAATTCGCTGGATGGAGTTTTCTGGACTGCTGGTGGGTGCTGCGTTGGCCACCGTGTTCATTTTGCTGTTAACCGTGGTCGTTTTGACCTTACGAGTCCAGGGCTTTGGCTCAGAAGAATACAATCTGTATTGTGTCTTTAATAAGGGTTTAGGGCTGCGGGTCGGGACAAAAATCCAGGTAAATGGTGTTGAGGTGGGCAAGGTCAGTGCTTTGGAGCTGACTCCAGAAAGCCGGGTCCTGTTGACTTTTTCCATCAAAAAAAAATACTCCGACTGGGTAGTTCGGAATGCCATGGTCTACGCCACCCGGGATCAGAATCTTATTGCCGAACGCATTATCAATATTGATCCTCCTAAGGATATGAAGCGCGGCGTGAATCCAGCCCTGTCTGAAGGGGATACGTTAATTGCGGGACAGGCTCAAGATATCGAAACTGTCATTGAAAAGGCCGTTGGCTTACTGGAAACCGCAGACACCTTGGCTCGAAAAGCCAATACACTTCTGGACAATGCCTTAGATCCAAAATCGTCCCTGGGAGCTTTAGTCAATTCTCGCGAATTATACGATCAGTTGCAGTCTCAACTCGAAAAGGTGGATCGCATCACCTCTGGTGGCAAGGCCCTGGTGGACAGCGCAGTGGTTCGTTTGCCTCCTTTACTTGACAAAACCGATTCCTTAGTCGGATTGGTTTCGCAGGTGGGGACCAAACTAGATACCGTTTCCCTGCAGGCGATGGGGCTATTGCATTCTGTGGATACGACACTCTTTGCGGTGGACTCAATTTTGGTGGATTTGAAAGGCTTAACTCGCAATGCCCGCAATTTATTGGTCGATGGAGAATCAAAACTGGAATCCGCGAACGATTTAATGACTGGCTTAGGGAGTTTCTGGTTTATCCGCAATCGTTTGCCACGTAAGGATACGGTGCCGCTCTTTGGGAGCGAGTCATGGTGAGGCAGGGGTTTTGGGTTGCAGGGCTTCTTTGTTTTGCAATCTCCTGGTCTGGGGAAACCGGTAGCTTGTCTGCCCGGGCACATCAGATGTATCAGAATGGGCGTTATCCCCAGGCGGTTCATCTTTTACAAAGGGCGTTAGCGGCCAGTGCGAAGGACGCCGATTTGGAAGCGGAAAGCCGGATTTATATGGATTTGGCTCAGATTTTCATTGAAGAAATGGAGTATGATGCCGCTGCTGACGCTTTGGGACAAATCCCTACGAATAAAATTTCTACAGCAAGTCGTCTTTTTTCTCTACGTCTCCGGCTGCAACTCCTGAATCAGCAAGAAAAATATGCTGAGGCGTGGAATGTATACAATGCGGAAGCGCAAACTATTTCCCAGGCGGGCGCTTCTGTTCTGCGCGGTTTGTTGTATTTAGAGGCGGCCGAAGCTGCGGCTGGGATCGCGGCGAATGTTTCCGTTCAGTCTAAGCTGCTGAAGCGGGCGGAACGCGACTTAGACGACGAAACTCCGGGCCCTTTGGCAATGGCGAAGGCGCGAGTGGCTGATCTTTCTGGGCATCCAGATACTGCTCTTTATCAAAATGCGTTGCACCTAGC
>DATIQS010000303.1:0-4263 GCA_035470605.1 Fibrobacteraceae bacterium | reverse complement strand
GGCAAGCTGCAGTAATCGCGAGGATCTCCGCATGAGCGGTCGGATCCTTGAGCTGTTCGACCTGATTATGACCTCGCCCCACAATATGTCCCTGGGCGTCAGCGATCACACAACCGATGGGTACCTCATCCGCATCCAAAGCAAGTTCTGCCTGTCGAAAGGCATGCTGCATCAGGATTTCATCGCTGGGTGTCATCGGTCAGACAGTAATGTCGATATGGCGTCTTCTAGGCAGAAGCACATCCAAAAGAATGGCACAGAGCAGAGTGACCGACATGGCAATTCCCGGATTCCAAGGCCAAGAAATCACACCGGCAAAAGGAGGCTCCCAGGACGGAAGGATTGGAATCCGATTAAAAAGAATCAAACTAGCCATTCCCAAAAGAGCGCCAGTCAACACGGCATGTGGGTTTGTTTTGGGACGGAAAAAGGCCAGAACAAAAAGGGCCAACAGGGGACCCGTAAAGAGTCCGGTAAAGAAAACCGCGTTTTTCAACAGAGAGCCTTGAGTCTTAGCAGCGATGAGTGCGGCAAGGATCCCAGCGGCAGCCCAGGCCAAAGAGAACCATTTCGCCCGACGCAGATTACCCGGAGCCTGGCGATGCTTGTGCAAAATATCGCTTTCTGTTGTATTGGCTAAAGCACTAATCGCGCTGGAAAGGGAACTCATCGCCGCGGCGTATATCGCAGCAACCACCAACCCAGTAATTCCCGGAGGCAAATCATTCAGGATGAAATGAGGAAAGACGTCATTCATACCGATTTCCGCAGGTAGATTTCCCTGACCTGCGACACGGTAATACACAAACAAGGCTGCCCCGACCCAATAAAAAAGCAAGGAGACCAAAGCCCCTAACACCATGGAAAGGATACTGGAACGATTCGCTTCTGAAATTCCCTGGCAGCTCAGGTATCGCTGAACAAATTGCTGGTCACAACCACGAATCGCCACTTCCAGCACGGCATAGGCAAGCCCAGCGGAAATCAACGTCCGATCCTTGGAAAGATCCAGAGAAAAATCAATCCAATGTGTTTTGCCTGCGCTAACCGCTGCTTGATACAGATGGTTTGCCCCACCCACCGCATGAGCGACGATTACGAGTACGAGCACCCCGGCTCCGAAAAAGACAAAAAACTGCAAAACGTCAGTCCAAATCACAGACTTAATTCCACCATACCAGGTATACAACGTCGCCACAGCGGCGGAAAGCATAATCGCCTCCCAAAGCTGAATCCCCAGAATAGAGGCCAACACAATGGAGGGAGCGTAAAGAAGGATGCCTGTGCGCAATAGGAGATGCAGGCTGTAGAACAATGCAGCGACACGTCTCACCGATACGCTGAAACGCCGTTCAAGAAGCTCATAGGCGGACACAATTCCCGCTTTGCGAAACTGCGGAATAAATACGAAACCCACCACGAAAATGGAGATCAAAGCGCCGAACTGGAACATGAGAAAAGTCATGTTGACGCCAAACACGTCCGCTGGAGCCCCTAAAAATGTCGTGGCGCTAACTGAGGTGGCGATGATACTGATCCCTACAGCAATCCAGGGAACGCGCCCTCCACCGAACATATAATCGTTGAAATTCTTCCCGCCTCGGGCGGCCCAGAGCCCTACCGCAATCGTGCCCAGCATGTACAATACAAGAATGGCCCAGTCGAGAGCGGTGAACATTAGTTGTATTCCACCACGCGGTTGCGGCCTGAATTTTTGGCCTTGTAGAGGGCCTGATCTGCAAATTCCAAGGCTTTGCGGGTATCGCGGAATTCGGTCTTGAGGAGATAGACCCCAATGCTGACCGTTACTCGAACAGGTTCAGCACGTTCAATATCGAATTCCCGGGTTTCCACGGCCTTGCGCACGCGTTCTGCGGTTTCGCGTAGCCCCTGCTCATTCGTATCCACCAACATGACCACAAATTCTTCGCCACCATAGCGGGCCACTACGTCAATTTCCTGGCGAACCTCTTTCTGGAGAATCCGAGAGATGGTCTTGATCACCACGTCTCCTGCAGGGTGCCCATAGGTGTCGTTGATGTTTTTGAACTTGTCGATATCGAGCATCATCAGACCGATACTCGTGCTTTGCCTATCGGAGCGCAGTTTCTCGATGCGCAATTTTTCGTGCAGCGTCCTATGATTGATCAATCCCGTCAGGCTATCGCGTGAAGCGAGTTCCTGCTTTTCCTCGAAGGCGCGTGTACGGAGGAAAGCAAAACCGGCTGCGCTCGCAATGTGTTTGAGCAACCCCAACTCATGTTCCGTATAACGGTCGGGTTGCCGACTTTCAATGGAAATCACCATCTCTGATTTATTCGTGTCTGGGTCCGTAACCACGGGCACAGCCATGATGCAGCGCAAGCCTTCGGACGACTTCTCCATCTTTTTGACGCGGACCAGATCTTCATCACCGAGAGGGATGTTACGCTCCAAGGGAATGTTTTTGAGCAAGGCAAGCACGAGAAGTCCCTGGTCATTCAGGTTGAATTCCTGATTGATAAAGTAGTCCGCATCTAGTCCATCTGCGGTGACCACATGCCCTATTCCCTCGTCGCGGCGGTCCAAAGCAAGGATCATCAGACGGTCATAGGGAATGCTGGTTTTTACATAATTAGCGATGTGCGTATAAATGTCCTTCACCGTCATATTGCGGAAAAAATTTTGCTGGTAGCGGTAAAGCACATCGAACTGATCTTTTTTAATGAAGTTGAGAGCCTTCATGTAACTCATGTAAGCCGTCGTGCCGACAATCTTCGCCAAATTTTTGAGCAAAGAAATGGTTTCCCCCGTGAAGGCGTTTGGCTTGAGAGAGTCAATCACTACACAACCTCGCGTTTTTTGTCCCTGAATAATAGGGACCGCGGCAATAGAACGTACAGGGGGATCATCTGAATAGTAATAGAGCGTGCGTCCACCCTGGATATCCCCTTCCAGAATCCGTACTGCATCTTTTTTAATCAGTTGGCCTACTAAACCATGGTTTGTCCCCAAAGTGGCCTTGGGGACCACGCTCGCAGATTCCGAGCAGAAACTTTTCATTTCGAAGTGGCCTGGGAGCTTAGAGGGGAAAAACACGGCGGCGGTATAAATATCCGGCATTAACTTTTTGATCAGTTGGAGGGCGTCATAGAGGCACTCCTCCACATCGTTTTCTACCTCCTCCCATATTTTGCGACGGCTCAAGGCGGAGCTAGGTTCGTTGTATTCCTGAGGTTCCTTCTCGGAAACAAATTGCGTGCCTGCAGGTTGGGGGCGGACGAATTTTTCCAGACGTTCCGTAATGGGCTTGGTCAGGGAAGGAGGGGCACTCCCGGATTTGGGGCGGTTTAGCCAACCAAAAACAAGGGCGATAATGCCGACAGGAATACAAAACAAGTAAAAGCCCCCCAGAAAGGAGAGCCCCATTAGGAAACCGGCCAGGACCAGAAAGATATCGGTCATTAAAAACATTGTAACCCTTTGGCTGATATAATAGTTAAAAGCGCCCTCTCGGCCAACGGGAGAGTGACAGTTTTGTACCCTTTGGCTGTTTTCGTTTTATGAAGGAACTCTCCCGCCAATGTTGTAAATTTGCGAGGTGAGTCGATTAATCCCCATGGACCCCGGACGCAGGTCTCAAACGAATCGCCGTCGCCATCACCGATGGCTCCCTAGATTGTTGTTCCTCTTTGCGCTTTTGGTACTGTTAACCTATCTAGGAGTTCGCTGGAGCGGTTTCTGGTTGGTGTACAATCAACCGATCCACCATGTCCAATGGGTTGCGGTTCTGGATGGTCAGAGTGCGGATTTGGAACGCACCACCGCGGCTGCGCAAATGCTTCTGGACGGTCAAGCCGATTCTGTCGTCGTCTTAGGACGACGGGTTTTCCGCGACCGCAACAACGCGGATTTTTATGTGGAGGATATGCTCCAGCAGGGAGCGATTGATCAAAGTCGTGTTTTCCTTCTGCGCCATGATGACGATTCCAGTCTAGAGGAGGCGTACAGCTTGATTCCAGCTCTGAAACGCCGTAATGCTGATACCGTTTTGCTGCTGACACATCCGGCGGCCACGCGCCGAGTTCATCGTATTTTCAATACCTTAGCCAAAGGCTCTCCCGTTTTCCTGGTCAAGGCCATTCCCGTTCCCACCTTTGATCCCCGAACTTGGGCTCAGACACGGGTTTCCCGCAAAGCCTGGTTAAAGGAGTGGCTTTCCTTCCTGGTTTCTTGGGTTGAATTGCGTTTTGCTGCACCAGCAGAACCCCTTCCTGGAAAAGA
>DATIQS010000302.1:0-1631 GCA_035470605.1 Fibrobacteraceae bacterium | reverse complement strand
CATCGGGAACACCCGAATTTGATCGTATTTTGTTAGATGCTCCTTGTTCTAATCTTGGTGTGATTCCTCGTCGTCCCGAAGTCCCGATGCGCCTGACGGAAGACGGTTTCAAACAGATCACGGCCCGACAAAAGGCTATTTTGGACGGGGCTTCCACACATTTGCGTCCTGGTGGCGTGTTGGTCTATGCCACCTGTAGCCCAGAGTCGGAGGAGTCTTTGGAAATTGTGGAGGCGTTTTTGCGCGGTCATGAGAACTTTTTTTTGGAGGATGCTTCTTCGTGGGTACCTGCCCGTTGGGTTTCCCGGCAGTGTGTTTTTACCTCAGAAGCCTCAATGGGCTTTGATGGCTTTTTCGCGGCTCGTTTGCGGCTCCGGGAGACCTGATTGATGTGCCATCCGTCATTCTCCGCATGGAAATGGCTTGCGTGGATCGGATTGGCCGGATGGCTTTCCTCCGTTTGTGCGACAGATTTTCAAACGATTCGCTTCGGAGCGGAGACTGGCGTTTTGCAACCGGTTGGGAATTTATATGACGTCTTTAACCGAGTTCCCCAAGTGCGTCTGTCCGCCAATTTCCCATACACGAAACATTGGAATTGGCGCGCTTCTTTGGCTTATGCGCATTTGACGGGGTGGGAAGAAACGGAGGTGCATCATATTACAGCCTCTCTGGGATTGGATGCCGAAATTCCCCATTGCGCGGGCTTGCAAATCGGAGCTGGAATTGGGCTTTTCTTCGTTCGAGCGGATCCCAATTCTGCGCAAAAGGATTCCGTCATGAGCACCTACCAGCTGGGCGATAATGAATCGGAATTTGGTTGGACCCTGCGAACACAGATGCCTGTTTGGCGCTGGTCTTGGGGGAGACTTTTCCTCTCGATGGATTATTTGCATGCGTGGACACAACCGCAAGCCAGCCATTTGCTGGATGGTGGGGTGGGGCTTGAGGTCTTCCTATGACTCAGCCTTTGTGGAAGGGCTTCGGAATTTTTTTGTTGGGATTCACCCAGGGGTTTCCTGCGGTGCAAATCCCAGCGGAGGTTCCCAGCATGGACTCACTCATGAATCCCACGGCCAGTACCGCCATTGCTTCTCCTGTGGTATGGTGGGAGCGCCCTGCGGATCAAAGCGGCGTGTGGGGACGAACACCTCCATCCCAAATCGACGACCCAGATTGGGGAACTTTGCTTTCCAACCAGGAATTGCCCATCCGGCGTTGGGCCTTCCCTGAACCGGGCATTCGGATTCAGGTAGGCAACGAGGTCGGAGACTATTTGCTTCAGGAGGCAGCGGAGGGCCCTAATCCCACCAACCGTACTCCGACCATTGAAACGTGGGTCGCTAGCCCGATTTGGCATGGCGCTCAGGCATTCGCCGAACTTCGGCAGGTCGATCACTTTGGAGAAGCCTTGCGCACAGAGCGCGCCCAGGCGGTTGGCTCTGAAAATATGGATGATCCCGATGGTCGTTTTGCGTGGTTTGGAGAGAACTATCCCGGATATTCATCTCTGCGTGGTGGATTGTCGCTCCAAGGTGCTTGGGGAACAGGGAACCTTATGGTGGGACAGGAGTATCTCTGGTTGCTCGGAGCGGGAGACCAGTGGTATGGAATTAAGTCGCAGCGCATAC
>DATIQS010000301.1:0-5149 GCA_035470605.1 Fibrobacteraceae bacterium | reverse complement strand
CTTGTCACCCAAACGGCACTATCTGGTGGAACAGAAGCACGCTGCCAGGACATTCCTTCCACCGCGGGCTCCAACCAAGCCGTATCACGACAATCCCCAAAAGACAACGAAAGTTGCAAAGACTTGCTATTGGCCAGAGTCGCATCCAGATTCTCGCAAGGCACAGGGAAATCGCTCCAAAGCCAAAGGCTGTCTCCGTGACAAAAAACTAGGCGCCCCGACGAAGGAACGGAAACAATGGAGACGCGCTCATCATCAAGCCAAAGAAATAGGCTGTCTTCTGGAACCCCTTCTGGAACCAGGACCTCAACAAATTCGCCGAGCTGATCCGACATTGTAACGGGATTAGCAAAAATCTCCGTCAACCACGGACAGATCACCAGCGCGGCAGCGCCGATAACGGAAAACATGGGATCGACCCGTTATTCGACAGTGTAATCGGGGGACAGGACGTAATTGATGGGATTCTGTGCCGTGCCGCCACTCCAGACCTCGTAATGAACGTGGACTCCTGTGGTTCTACCCGTACGTCCCATATATCCGATGATCTGACCGCGCTGCACGAGCTGGCCATCCTTCACAATAGGCTTTTCCATGTGCCCGTACTTGGTGACATAACCATTCCCATGGTTTACCACCACGTAATTGCCAAAATATTCGCTATTCTTAACCAGATCAATGATTCCATCCGCAGTGGCGTAGATCGGTGTCCAGCGATTATTGGAAATGTCGATTCCGTAATGCATCTTTCCGCGTTCCCCCGTGACAGGGTGTGTCCGGAGCCCAAAACCAGACGTAAAACGCCCCGTGGCCGGACTCACTGAGGGTATATGACGCCAGTTACTGTATTTTTGCTCCATATAGTCACGGATGGAACTAAAACTGGAGGCCGTACGACTGATCTGGTTGTCCAAATGCTCCATCTGCCCTTCGACATTGAAACGAAGCCCCAGCACAGGGTGCACGGAAAAAATAAACTGAGAATCGGGATTCACGGGACCACCCACCCCCAATTTCCGCTGATCGCGGTCTGGAGGGACGACTCCAAACTTCATATGCACTAAATCTTCGTGATAAAAACTGGCCTGCAAACTGGAATCCAACTGAGACATATCCACGGCCATATCTCGCAACTCATGATAGAGCCGAGATTGCTGCGCCGTCGCGGAATCCAACAAATAATCATAGGTGTATAGGGTCCCTACTTGCAATACAAGGAGAATCAAGCCCAATTGCAACACCCTCTTCCCCCAAAACAAATACCGGAATACGGAAACCGGCAATCGCAAACGCAGAGCCCGCGGGGAAGATTCAAGATGAATGTGTAGGCGGACGAAAGGCAAAATAGAAGGACCTAACACGAATGGGAACAACAAGAACAAAAGATACATTGATGATCCCAAATTAGGGACCCAACAACCATCTCATTGGGAATAAGAAGAGGAAAAAGTTCTAATGAACACAGTTCTACGTCGCCAGTAATGTCTGGAGGGGCGCGGGAAGGAAACCATGCAAACCCAGCCAAAACCTATAGCAAAACGAGTGATCACGCAAATTCGCCAATTCCCCCTGAACCGGCAATAGTTCCAACACCAAAAGAAGTAGCGAGATCAATAGAAGCGACTTCAACAACCCCACCAAGGCTCCCCCCCATCGATTGACGCCACCCAAAGGGGATTTACTGACCAGGGTATGCAAAGTCCGCCCAATCAAAGCCACAACAAGGAAGCACAGGACAAACCCTACAAAAGCAGAAAAAATACGCAACCCTACGGGATGGATCCCCCCTAAATTGGAAAGCAACAACGGGGAAAGATGCCACCAGGAAAAATAGGCCCCTGCGGTTCCCGCGATCCAGGAAGCGATCTGAAATAAGGAGCGAATGAGTCCCTTCCATGTGCCCAAAGCAACAAAAAGCACAACGATACCCAAACACGTCCAATCCAGCGGATTCAACTGGGGCATTATCCAAACCTCGCCGCAACAAGTCCAGCCACGAAGCCCGCCAAAACTCCAACCAAGGCGTAGAGCCACCCAGGAGTCACACGAGCAGCCAAGCGGGGTTCTGGCGGAGGAGGCACCTCCTCTGGATGGCGTACATGCAGGATGTAATTTCCCATCAAAGCGCAAGGATCACGTGGCAGTCCATCCAAAACCGGCTGCAAGGCTTCCAAGGCCTGTTGGGCAGTAGGACGACGAGCAGGGTCCTTCCGTAGCATCTGACGCAGAAGGAGTCCCAAAGAGGCCGGAACCCCGGAAAAATAACGACTCCAATCAGGATCCTGCTCTAACACGTTCCGGCAAGTCTGTAGCGCATTCGCCGCACGAAACGGATGCTTTCCGCCCAACATTTCCAGAGCAATCACTCCCATAGAAAAAATATCCGTTGCCGGAGTAACGGCATCCTCATGCACCTGTTCCGGGCTCATATAGGCAATCGTGCCGATCTGGGTCCCTGGCTGAGTGATCTCACTGGATTGACGAGGTTTGGAGATACCAAAATCCAACAATTTGAGGCGACCGTTAAAACCGATCATCATATTCGTCGGTTTGATGTCGCGATGAATCACGGGACCGATATGACGATGCGCGTAATCCGCGTGAGCATACTCCAACGCCACCAGAGCCTCCCACAAAACGACAAGCGTCACCCAAAGCGGTGGCCGTGGGACCTGATCCATCAACTGGCGCAAAGTCCAACCATTCACAAACTCCATAGAAAGATGCAGTTGCCCCTCACGGAGCCAGAAACCGTAGATATCCACGATGTTAGGATGCCGCAGATGAGAAAGCACTAACACCTCTCGCTGAAAGCGTTCCTGCATTTCCCGGGAATTTAGCAGGGAGAGTTGCATCCGTTTAATCACCAAGGGTCGATCCAAATATTCGTCATGGCAAAGCATGACTTCTCCCATGGCGCCCTTACCAATCACCTCCTGCACTTGATAGTGGGGATCGTATCCGATAATGCTTTTGGACTTGGCAGCCACGTGAGAAATATAGGGAAATCACAGGGGAAAATGAAGCTCAACCCAGATTCCGTCTTTGGACTCAAAGAAACAAAAAGACTTGGCGCAGAGCCAAGCCTTTTCGTTTTATGGAGCTAAGGAGATTCGAACTCCTGACCCCCACGCTGCCAGCGTGGTGCTCTACCAACTGAGCTATAACCCCAAGGTGGACGCAAATATTACAAATAATTTGGGCTTGTCAAGGCGCAGGAATTTGGGTGGAAAGAGGTTTCTCATTCCCTATCCGCATTTGCACACTAGATTGCGATCACCGAAGGCATCGTCTATTCTGCCGACATAGGGCCAAACTTTTCCTTGACGCAACCAAGAGAGAGGGAAAGCGGCTTCCTCGCGGCTGTATGTGTGTTTCCAGTCGCCTAGCAGTTCACCCAAAGTATGAGGCGCGCCGTGAATTGGATTATCCTCTGAAGTGGTTTTCCCATCCTCAATGGATTGAATCTCAGCTCGGATCTGAATCATTGCCTCGGCAAAGCGGTCGAGTTCCGCTAAGGGCTCTGACTCGGTGGGTTCAATCATCAGGGTGTCATGTACCGGAAAACTGACTGTGGGAGCATGGAAGCCATAGTCCATCAAGCGCTTGGCAATGTCGCCGGCTTGAACCCCTGCGGCCTTTTTAAAGCCACGGCAGTCGATGATGAATTCGTGGGCACAAAATCCATGGACACCCGTGTAGAGGACAGGATAATAGGACGCAAGACGATAACGCAGATAATTTGCGTTGAGGATAGCTCCCAGTGTGGCTTGGCGTAAGCCTTCGCCGCCCATCATGCGAATATAAGCGTAGCTGATCGCGAGAATTTGTGCGGACCCCCATGGGGCTGCGGATACTTCATTCTGGCCGTTTTCATCCACTACAATATGTTTCGGCAAAAAAGGGACCAAATGTTTTGCCACAGCAATCGGCCCGGAACCAGGACCACCACCGCCATGGGGGATTGCGAAGCTTTTATGCAAATTCAAATGGCACACATCGGCGCCGATCAGACCTGGGGCGGTGAGTCCTAACTGGGCGTTCATATTAGCACCGTCCATATAAACCTGAGCTCCCACGCGATGCACAATTTCGCAGATTTCGCGGATCCCCTCTTCAAAAACTCCATGAGTACTTGGATAAGTGACCATGAGCACAGCCACAAAATCTCGGTGTTTTTCTGCCTGAGCCCGCAAGTCGGCAAGATCGATATTCCCTTGTGAATCGCAGGCAATTGTGACCACATTGAGTCCAGCCAATGCGGAACTGGCTGGATTGGTGCCATGAGCGCTCGCTGGAATCAAGGCGATGTTCCGGTGCCCCTGGCCAATGGATTCAAGATAGGATCGTACGACCACCAGGCCAGTGTATTCCCCTTGGGCACCAGAGTTGGGCATGAGGCTTACCCCAGCAAAATGGGTGCATTCCGCAAGCCAGCCTTCCAGACGCGAGATGATTTCCTGGTATCCCTTTTTCTGCGACTCTGGAGCAAAGGGATGTACATTGCCAAGCGCAGACCAACTCAACGGAAACATCGCCGCAGCGGGATTGAGTTTCATCGTGCAGGATCCCAACGGAATCATAGAATGAACCAGCGAGACGTCACGATTTTCCAACTGTTTTAAATAACGCGTTAACGCATGTTCGCTTTGGTAGTCCTGAAATACAGGATAGGCCAAAAAATCAGCGGGCCGGCCCAAGGCTGGCGCAATTTGCAAATCATCAGCGGCCTTTTGGGGCTTTGCCTTCCAGAGGGAGGCCAGAGCGATTAAGTCAGCCGGAGTCGTAGTTTCATCCAGGGATATCCCGGCATCCCCATCTGCAAAACGACGCAAGTTGACTCCCTGCGATTCTGCAGCGACAAAAATAGCGGGTGTTGCCGCAACTTTTAGCGTATCAAAAATGGCTGTATGGCGCACCGAGACCCCGGCAATACGGAACCCCTGAGCCAACTGAGCAACGAAGTTATGAATGCGTATTGCAATAGTACGCAAACCCTCTGGGCCGTGGTAAATCACGTAAGCCGTGGACAACACCGCAGGGAGGACTTGAGCGGTACAGATGTTGGAGGTCGCTTTTTCGCGGCGAATATGTTGCTCGCGAGTTCCCAATGCCAGGCGATAAGCCGGTTGCCCATGGATGTCCTTGG
>DATIQS010000300.1:0-9654 GCA_035470605.1 Fibrobacteraceae bacterium | reverse complement strand
GTTTTAATCGCCCTTCCTTCGTTTGCCTGGATCATGGCCTTAGGACTTTGGGACTTTCTGTCTTCTGCCCCCAAAAGCGGCTCCATACTGCGTCGCTATTCTACTGCAATTACCGTAACCTTCGCCTTAGGCCTTTCGCTTCTCTTGACCTATCAGCACATCAACAGCTTCCGCAACAACATGCTCTATTTTCATAACAAGTTGCTTGCGGAGGAGGACTATCTGAATACTGAATTAAAAAAGCTCCCGACCAACTCAATATTCCTTTATTCCCGACCCTGGCAAATGATCTGCTCCGGTTTCAATGCATTCAGTGAAAATACCTTGCTGGGTTGGACAGACCAGGAATTTGCAAAATGGCGATCCTTCAGTGATGACAATATTTACCTGGTTCGTGGACAAGATGGTTTCGGCAATGTGGACCGCAACTCCCGCGTAGTAGGTTTTAAAACTACAGAGCCGATTCAAAAGATTTTGACCGGTTACGCGACAGAAAAGGAGTGGTCCAACTCCAAAGATTTCGGCTATCCATTGACCCTGACTCATATTGGGAATCACAAAGGGCACTCGCCATACGCTGAAGGCTTGGTAACGGAAATGTCCGCCACAGTATTACAGCCTGGGGCTCCATTGCGAATTACCCTTTCCCGCTCATTCTCAGAGGCCTTACCCTGCCAATGGGCCCTTGACCATGATCCTGTTCATTCCATAACCTTAGATTCCGAAAAAACGGCAATAAACATTGATGCGAAGACGTTAAAATCTGGAATGCATCACTTCCATCTGCAAATGTTCGCTCCAGATTCAGATACGGTACAAGTATCCCTAGATTTCTTTCTGCAAACGCAAGAGAATGCGTTGCTACAGACATTGGATCTCATCCGCCAAAGTCAAGCCTGGTCTACCCCTCATCTAGGAAAAAGCGTTGAAAACAATACCCTTAAAATTGCGCAACGTGCCTATGGCTTCGGTATTGGAGCCCATGCGAATTCCTCACTGACATTTCGAATTAACGGGCGTTTTCATCAATTTCACTCCATTGTCGGATTGGATGACGAATCCGCCTGTGGTGATGGAGCTACCTGGCTTGTTCGTGGTGATCAGAAGGTCCTCTGGAAGTCGGAAAACCTGACATCACAAATGGTAGATTCGATATCTGTGGATATTTCTGGGATTCAGGTTCTGGAACTGGAAACACAACAGGGCGAAAATAATATGTGTGACCATACAGACTGGGCAAATGCATGGATCGAATAAGCTTTCGTGTAAAAACTGGTTGTTTTTGAGGAGTTTTGCTACTATTTGCCCATAACCGTTTCCAAGGAGACTCCTATGGCTACTGTTAAGAAAAACGCCAAAAATACGTGTGTTACAAAAAAGGTTCCACCTGTAAAGACATCTTCTCCAATTAAAAAAGTCGAGAAGATGGAAGAAAAAGCCCGCAAGACCCCATCCAAGAGCCAGAAGCTCCTAGATGTGGTTTTCAACATCTATTCTCCGGATTCCAAATCGGTGGACATCGCCGGCGAATTCAATGGTTGGGAGCCCACCAAAGGTCGCATGAAAAAAGATAAAACCGGAAACTGGTCGCTCAAGACCAAGTTGGCGCCGGGTGATTACCAATACAAGGTTGTTTTCGACGGTGCCTATTGGGAACTGGATCAGAAGGCCCCTTCGATCCAGGCCGAACATGGCCCCAATAGTTTGGTCCATGTCAGCTGATTATCCATTCCCATTAAGTCAGAAAATATGCCGAGGGGTTGCCGAAAAGTTCGGGACCCCGGTATGGCTTTATCATCAGCCGACTATTGAAAAGCGCGTTTCCGAAATGAGCGCATTTGATGTGGTTCGATTTGCTCAAAAAGCAAACTCCAACCTAGCCATTTTAACACTAATGCGCCGCTTAGGTGTCGTAGTAGATGCGGTTTCCGCAGGAGAAATGGAACGGGCATTACGGGCTGGTTTTCGGCCCCAAGCCACCGTTCCAGAGATTGTCTATACAGCAGACATCTTCGATCGCGACGCGTTAGAATTTGTTCGCAATCACCACATTCCCGTAAATATTGGTTCCCCAGACATGCTGCGGCAGCTTGCAGAAGCAGGGATCCATACCCCGATCACCGTCAGAATCAATCCTGGCTTTGGCCATGGTCACTCTCGCAAAACGAATACGGGAGGCGCCCTTTCCAAACACGGAATTTGGTATCGCTACTTACGGAAGATTGTCCAACAGGGAAAAGATAAAGGGATCCCAATCACCGGACTTCATATGCATATCGGATCGGGTTCTGATTTTGGACATTTATGCCTAGTCTGTGGAGCAATGCTTGCCGCCGCAAAAATCGTGGGCCCTGATTTGCATACGATCAGTGCAGGGGGGGGCTTACCGATTCCTTATCATAAGGAAGAACCGTTCCAAAGAATTGACGTCAACGCATATTTCCGTTTATGGAACGACACACGCAAACAGATTGAAGCCTTAGTTGGGCACCCCGTCTCTCTGGAAGTAGAGCCAGGGCGTTATCTAGTGGCGGAAGCGGGATATTTAGTGGCTCAAATTCGTGCCGTGAAAAAAGCAGCGCACAATCTATTTTACATCGTGGATGCAGGATTCTCTGATTTGATCCGTCCCGCTTTTTACGGTGCTTGGCACCACATCTCGATCGTCCAAGCGAATCGTACAGTAAAAGTACCAAAGGTACAGGCCATTGTTGCGGGCCCACTATGCGAATCTGGAGACGTCTTCACACAAAAAGAAGGAGGATTCGTTGTCCAA
This sequence comes from Fibrobacteraceae bacterium, assembly GCA_035470605.1. Taxonomy (GTDB): domain Bacteria; phylum Fibrobacterota; class Fibrobacteria; order Fibrobacterales; family Fibrobacteraceae; genus CAIRAY01. The sequence continues at coordinate 6,878 of DATIQS010000300.1, read as the reverse complement.
CGTTTGCTCCCCATGGCCAAAGTAGGCGATTTCCTAATCTTGCACGACGTGGGGGCTTACGGTTCAGCAATGTCCTCCAACTATAATTCCCGTCGCCTGGCGCCGGAAGTCCTCTGGAACAGAGGGCATACGCATTTAATCCGAGAACGGCAATCCTTCGATCATCTATTGGCTCTGGACAAAATTCCATCCTACTTGGTTTAGCATGTTTCGCTGGCTTCCTTTGGCCCTATTATGCCTTCGTGTATGGAGCCTTGGCGCGGAAGGGAAAACAGAGAAACGCGACTGGGGGTTCTTTTTCAGTGCCTCCTTTGGTTACACTCATTATCAGGCCAAAGAACTCAACGACGTCATGTATGCGTTGGAGGCCCAATCCGCCGATGCGGCAGGCCTGAATCATTATAGTGTGGGTACATTCAATGGTCATCCACGTCAGTCTGCAATATTCGGTATGTACTGGCGTCACTGGCAACTTGGCCTAGAAGCAGAATTCTGGGTGGAGCGATTCAGCCAGGATGATGTGCCTTTTTACCTCAATCGGGATCAGGACTCCCGTTTCACAGAGGGCGAAGACATTTCCTGCGATGAGTTACGAGCGGAAGGTTTTGCCCCTGTAGCAGGAGGAACCGCGGGCTGTATTGATGCCGAGGAGAAATTCACCCTGATCCCCTTGACACTCCAACTGGAACGGCTCTTTCCCTTTTGGAACGACCATCTCTGGCTAGGAGTCGGCGGAGCGGCCGGAGTTCTGCTGGGGGATGCCAGTATCACGGTAATGACAGATTTCATTGGCGATGGCTCCCGTCCAGACGACACCCTGGAAATCACCCTCTATCCAGGAATCAATTCTGTCTTCAAGGCCTTCGGCGAAATTTCTTTCCGGCCATGGCACTGGGTGGGTTTTTCCCTTAAAGGGGGGTATCGTTGGTCTGGAATGCGTTACGTCGAAATTTCAAAAAAGAAGGGCGATTCCTTCCTGTTCAGCCTCATTCTAAGCAACGATTCGCTCGAACAGGGGGACCGAGCCTACCTGCTGAGTAACGGGGATAAGAACACGCTGATGTTGGGAGAACCGACCGATACGCAAAAATCACAAGCCGCCCTCAGTGGAAACCGCTATAATCTGGTGCAAGGAGATTTTTCAGGTTGGATGTTGGAAGCCAAAGTGGATGTATTTTGGTAAGGATGATTCCTATGCGTAACGCTTTTTTCCCGATTTACGCCCTCCTTCTCCCAGGAGTGCTGTCTTTTTCCTTGCTCGCCTGCGGAGACAAAGGCGGAAGTTCTGAGGACCCAGGGAAGGAGAACGTGGGGTTACAAGCGGAAATCGATGGAGCCTCAACAGACTCGCTGACCATTGCGACTCTAAATCTTTCTGTGGGTTGGAATGCCGAGGATTTGGTCCTAAAGGATCTATCGGACTCTGACATTGTCTATCACGAAATGCACAATTTGTATGATCAGTACCTGGATTCGGATGCCCCTCGCCGGATGCGCGTCATTGCCGCAATCCTAGCCGAACATCCCGTAGACGTTCTCTGCCTGCAGGAAACGCAGGTAATGCAAATTGGAGATACCTTGGATTTCCATTTTGTCGATACTCTGCTCGCAGACATGAAAGCCTTAGATTCCACACAAGAGTGGACCGTTTTCCGCCAAGAAATGAACCAGATCACCCTAGCGGTAGACACCGTTGATTCCGCAACAGGGATCGAGTTGGGCTCTATGGATCTCAATTTTTGGGAAGGGAACGCCATCCTTGTTCGTTCCAGTCTAGAGGTGCTGGGTGACACCTCCGCGATTTATGAAAGCTGGGTAAACTTTCAAATTCTCGGGGACACAATCGGCTCTCATCGTGGTTACCAACGCGCCCTGGTGCGTACCCCGGGAGGCGCCCTGTGGCAAATTTTCAACACCCATCTGGAAGTAGAAATTTTGCCACGGAATGGAACGCAAGGGCTTGAACTAAACGAAATTGCCTGGAATGCCTGGCAAGGCCTGGATTCCGGTGCCCAAGTGCTGGTGGGGGATCTGAATTCCAAGACAGGCACCAACGGGGTGGGTTATCTGACCAACAGTACCACGGGAATGCTGGATGCATGGGAAGTCGTCGGCCAACCAGACAGTTCTGGATATACCTGTTGCTTGGCCGATTTCACCGACTCCACCGACACCTATGACCGCCGCATTGATTATGTGCTAGGCCGAAACATTCTCGACGTGTCCAGCGTTGAACGGGTTGGGCTTTTCCACGACGGCTTCTGGGGAAGTGATCACGCGATGGTTCGCGCCACCCTGAAACAACAGCTTTAACATCTCCACGCCCAAACGAGGCATGAAAACCTATTTTGTCGGCATGAGACATCCAGTTCGCAATCGTTTTCTGGGGACCTTTTTCATTCTAATGATCATTATCGGGTATTTCATTCTCGTACCCCCCGTGCAGAGCTACTGCACCGCCCGCAAACGAAAACGCAGCATTGCGTACTTGGGCTCCTGGTTCTTCCGTCGATTGATGCGTCTCTTTGGCATAACTCCAATCGTTACTGGGTTGGAAAATCTTCCCTCCAATAGTGCCTTTGTCCTCCTCTCCAACCATCAGAGTTTCTTGGATATCGGCATCCTAATGCATGAAATTGCCCCGTTAGCCTTCCTGGCCAAAAAGGAGCTATTCCGCATTCCCTTGTTCGGCAATTCATTGAAAGCAATGGGCTGCATTCCCGTACACCGAGGGAACCACAGGGCGAACATCCTGCTTCCAAAAACACTAAGCCAACGGATCCAGGCCGGCTACAATTACTGCGTTTTCCCAGAGGGAACGCGTTCTCCAGATGGAAATCTTCTTCCCTTCAAAGGTGGAATTTTCAAAATCATCCATTCCTCGCCAGTGCCAGTACTCCCCGTCACCATTCTTGGAAGCGGTAAAACAATGCCCAAAAAAGGATTAGCACTGTTCCCGCAGCATCCTCGTGTAATTGTGCATCCAGTCATTTCACCAGAGCAGATCGCTGAATGGACCCCAGAAGAATTTCGAAACAACGTTCGCTCCGTAATTGAATCCGCGATGCCAGGCACTTGAGTCCAAACATCAAGCCATGAAACTCTCTACCAAATGCCGCTACGGAGCCCGGGCTATTCTAGAAATTGCAGACAATCATCTCGCGGGACGCTCCACAAAGCGCAAGGACATCACGGCCCATCAAGGAATTCCCTCCTCCTATCTGGAAAATATCCTCATTGACTTGCGTAACAAGGGTTTGGTCACTACAGAACGTGGCCCAAAAGGAGGATTTCGTCTGACGAGAGCCCCCGGACAAATCACCATGCTTGAGGTAATAAAAGCCCTGCGCGGCGCGAGCACGCTTCAAGCAGAATGTCTAGAGGAAGGATACAATTGTGATCGGATGTCTTCCTGCATTACCCATCGAGTATGGGCCGCCATGCAGCAGGCTGAGGACGACGTACTGCGCAGCGTTTCCCTCGAGAGTCTTCTGAAAGACGGAGGAAAGAACCTTCGTTTTATGGACTATGTGATTTAACAGATTCCCCGCGGTTTCTAGCCGCCAAATCCTTGAACTTGTTGTGCTGCGACAAATTCGAAGCAAAAAAATGTTCTCCAGACCCATCATCTCTCGCCACAAAATAAAGATCTTCGGTAACCATGGGATGTAATGCGGCATCAATCGCACGGAAACCTGGATTAGAAATCGGCCCCGGAGGCAATCCACAAAAACGCCTCGTATTATAAGGATTATCACTTGCCAGTTGACTCTTAAAAATCGGTCCCGTCAAATTCCGAAAAATAAAACGCACCGTAGGATCAGCCCCCAATGGAATGCCTTTGCGCAGACGATTGTGAAAGACACCAGAAATATGGGGCCGCTCGTTGATTTTTCCAGTTTCCTCTTCCACAATGGAAGCCAAAGTCAGCACCTGCTCCCAACCCCCCAACGCACGGAATTTGGAAGTTGCCCCCGTATCAAGGCGCGCATGTACCAGTCTCCCCGTTTGAACCATATGAGAAAGGATGTCCCTTTCCGTAACATTCATAGGGAAAAGATACGTTTCTGGGAACAGCCACCCCTCTAAATCCTTGGCCGGGACATTCAGTTGCCGAGCGAAATCGGGGTTGTGTACCAAGGAATCCCACCTAGCACTATCTAATTCAGGAAACTTCTCATGACAAATCGTATAAATCTCCCAGGATGCACGCCCTTCTGGTACCGTAATGCGGATCCCCAATTCCTTTCCGCCTGTCAACAAAGTGGCGATTTCCATCAAATTCGTAGACGGCAGAATTTCATAAAAGCCAGCCTTTAATTTCGTATTTTTCCCCGTAAGACGGCAATACCACTGGAAATGGCGAGCGGACAGAATCAACCCAGAATCCTGAAGAATATGTCCAACCTGCATAGGAGATGCTCCCCGCGGGATTTCTATAACAACGCGTTCGAAATTCGGAGAGGGTTTGTGCCATTGAGTCCAGATATGCAAACCCGATCCAGCCAAGAGACCACACAAAGCAAACGCCAAAAGAGTCACAAGTTTTTTCATCTACTGGAAAAATAGAATGTCTGGTTGCCTTTTCCCGGGGATGAGGATATATTTAGCAATGCTATACCATTTTTTGAGGTTTTCCCAATGAGAAGGATTTTTGTGGTTGTGTTGACCGTTGTGGTGGTCGCATTCGCTGCTGGTAAAAGAGTCAAGTCAAAAATGGGTAATTTAGACTTGATGAAGGCCAAGGGCGGTACGGATGCGGTATGCACTGCCGACTTCAGTGACGAGATGACGGTTCTCAAAAAAGATGGACAATACGCACTGGTCAAGCTAGCCAAAGACAACTGTCAAGGCTGGGTAGAGGACCAAGCTGTTGAATATGTAGCGGCAGCCGCTGGTGATAAATCCATGAAACTAGAAGGCGTGGACGTTGTGGGGTGGTTGGATAATCCAGCAGCCGTATTTGTGTTGGAAAACGATGCGGCTGATTTCGGCGGCGTTGACATCAATCGTGATTTTCGTGAATATCTCCAGCATACAGAAGATCGCGAAAAACTGGAAACCAAAAACCAAGAGAACTAATTTCTAGCGTCTCACTTTTAGGACCCTCTTCTCAAAGAGGGTCGTTTTTTATTCCCCCCGTAGTAAACGGACGATAGCCTGTATACCCTTAGAAAAGCGTTCCGATTCAGGTAATAAACTCATCACCAACCAACCGTCCTCAGCGAAATCGAAAAAATAGCCCGGATGAACTAATACCCCATACGTTTCTGCAAGGGCTAGAGCACACTGTTCATCATCGATATCTGGAAAGTGAGCACAGAAATACCACCCCCCCTGAGGGGGAGGTAAACAGTCCGCCACCGTCCCCAAAATTTGCTGCGCCGTTAAAAAATTCACACGTAATCGATCCATAACTTCGGATTGAAACGAACTCTGCTGTTCCAATAAATCAGGGACCAAACATTCCGCCAAAGCCGAGACTCCAAGGAACGCATCCGCAACGTATTCCAATGCATTCCAAAGCGACTCACGCAAATGCGAAGGGCATAAAACCAGAAGCCAAGATAATTTTATCTGAGGCAGGCCCACCGTTTTGCTCAAACCATTTAAACGGAACACCGGCACTCGGCGTGTTATTTCTTGCCAAGGAATCGGTTGGGAGGACTCAAACGGGAACAAGGAAAACACCTCGTCCACAATCAAGGACCAGCCCCTCTGTTCACAGAGTTCCGCTAATTGCAACCACTCTGCCGAAGCCAAAACACTCCCCGTGGGATTCCCTGGATTGACCACAAGTACTGCCCGGGTATTTTGAGAGGCGTGATTTAAGGACGCCCAATCTATACGCCATAGTCCTTGAATAAAACGAAGTGCATATCCTTCGCAATTGATGTGATCCAGCGAGGCCAACACATCTAACAAAGGATAACCAGGGCGCGGAACCAAAATGGAATTCCCCGGATCGCACAACACTCGAAATAAAATGGAGTACGCATCGCTGGTTCCTGGCGTTAGCAAAAGTTCGTCTTCCAAACAGTGCTCGCCCCGTAATTCCATCCATTTCGCAATAGCGGAACGAGCGGTCAGAGAACCATGAGGTTCTGGAGTCCAGTGACGCCACGGACGAAACTGCTGAAAGGCCGATTGGAAGAGCGACTCCTCCACAGAGAAACCCGCAGCCAAAGGACTGGAAAGGGTAAGGTCCACGCAGGAATCCCGGCCTAGCAAACGAACCTTCTCCGCCAAAGCCGGCCACGGAGCCGGGGTCCAATCCTCTGGAATCCGACGAGAAAACCGCATGTCTATTGGCGCAGCCAGCGCTTAGAAAGCCAAAGCCCAAGCAGAAACCCTGCTGGCACTGCCGTGACCACCAAAAGGATGACCATTTTTTTCCACATAGGAAGGGCAAGCAAACGAACTTGAAACGCTTTCAACATCGGCTACTCCTCGGCTTTGACCTTGCCCCCACCCGCTAGACGCAACTTCTGATTTGGGTTGTTCGGATTGGGACCCGCTTGCAAAACCTTTTGGCGGGCCTCAAATGCGGTAACCCCCATGGCTTTTGCCAAATCATCCAAGGAGGCCACATCTCCCGGTGAGATAGACTCCCAGACCTTCCAAATGTTAATTTCCGCGACAAACTCTTCGGCGGCATTATCTGTGGACGAGGAACCCACAATGGGAACGCGGTCCAATTCAGGAGCACGATGGAAGGCAGGAAAATCAAACGATAAAGAAAGAGGAGCAAACGCCTCAAACTCCCGCAACTGCCCTTTCAGGCGAAATCCGAATTCATGGTGTTCCAATGGCCAAAGCGTTAACAGGGAATCCGCATCCCTGGACAATTGCCCAATACCATTCTCCACCTCCTGAGT
>DATIQS010000299.1:0-19535 GCA_035470605.1 Fibrobacteraceae bacterium | reverse complement strand
ACCCAGGCATGGTTGGACATGTTCTGCGCTTTATAAGGAAACGGTCGCAAACCTGCGCGATGAAGTACCGCGCAGAGCCCGGTGGTAACGGCGCTTTTCCATGCATCAGAACCCGTTCCTGCGACGAGAAGAGCCCGACAGGGAGTCTTATGAATTTGCACTGAAGGCGTTCGTAATGCCTGTAATGTCTGCTCTAGTTTCTGCAAATCGGCGGATGGCCGAAGTCCAAAACGCAGGAGATCATGAGGTGTTTCCGATTGTAAGAGCCGTACAGCGATCCCTTGTTCCAACAAATGGCGTTGCCATTCCTGAGCCGACCACAATTCCGGACCTTGGGCTAAAACCCAGGCTGGACAAGCTTGTGTGGTAAAACCATTGCGGGACAAAATCTCCAGCAACTCCTGCGAAAGCTGCGCGCATTTGTCCCGGGATTGGTCCATCCATTTTCTGTCTGCATATAAACGTAGAGCACACCATTGTGCCAAAGCGTTTGTGGACCAGGGTAGTTGACGACGATGGATTTCATGGAGAAGCGCATCGACCTGAGGGCCTTGTCCTGTGGCTGCGAATCCCAAACGAAGGCCTGGAAGGGCAAAAAATTTGGTAAGGGATTTAATCCGGACAAGGTTTTCTGGCCAAGGGCGCTTTTGCCACCAGGGCGAATCTTCTGGGGCCTGGAGAAAATCGTCGAAAGCAAGGTCCAATAGGAAAAGAGCCTGTGGATGTGCGTGACACAGGTGTATCACCTGTTCCGTCTCCCAGATTTGTCCATCTGGGTTATTCGGAGAGGCGAGAAAAACAGCGCTACGCTCTTGTTGGGGAATCGTCCAATTTTGGTAAGAGCCCTGAAGGCCACTACTGGGAATACCTGCCGCCATACAACATTCCGCATATCCTGACCAACAGGGAGGCACGAAGTAGGCACGGGTGGCTCCATAAGCTAGCAGCGTCAATGTGAACAAGTCGTTGCTTCCGTTGCCGCAAAAGACCTGTTTGGGAAGAAGGTCATGAGCCTGGGCAAGGGCTTCGCAGGCTCGCTCGGCATCGGCCTGCGGGTAAGAGCCCGCCAGCGTTGGCCAAAGAAGAGAGAGGTCCTGCAAGCTTGGAGGCATCCCCATTGGATTTAGGCTGGCACTAAAATCGCATACATCGGAAGGAAGGGAAATCCCATAATGAGCAGCCAGTTTTTCCGCTTGTGCACCATGATCTCTCATTGTTTTGCCTCCCAATCCAGCGGCGTTAAATAGGGGACAGGGATGGAGATCGATTGTGCTGGAGAGAGGCCGCGTTGCTGCGCAAGAAGAATCCGAATCGGCCCCGCGTGAGTCACGAACCAAGCATTCGCATCTCGATGAAACCATTCTGCTGCGGACGCGAGGACTCGTGTACGGATTTCGCTATAGGTTTCGCCTTGTGGAGGCCTCTGCGTTTCCCAATCGTTGGTCCAAATTTCGGTCTCCGCACGGGGAAGTTCCGACCAAGGGCGCCCCTCCCAGGTGCCAAAATTCATTTCTCGTAAACGAGGATCTGAAATCACAGTAGCCCCAGATTCCTGAACCAAAGTCTGCGCCAGTTTTAAGCAACGCGATGCCGGACTGGATACGACAGAGGGTGAGCCCATTTTTTCCCACTGCGTTTTCAATGCCGACAACGTGGTGTGGGCAACCTCCTGCACTGGGATCTCAAAGCTCCCGTAACAAAGGCCGTTTTGCATCACCGGCGCATGCCGCAGCAAAATCATGGGAGCCCCCAACAGGCCGCAAGCAGTCCAGCTAACAAGCCACTTTGCTGACAGAAACCAAAGAGATCTCCGGTAACGCCCCCCAATAAGCGTTTCCAAGGATAAATCGTCAGCAACGGAGTGAGTAGAGAGAGCAACACAACCGCCACCATACGAGGCCCCTGGGTCACACACAAAATGAAAAAGCCAGGGATCCAGAGACTCCAGAGTATCCAGGCCCAGGCTCGAACAGGCTGCCGCAGAAAGGTCGATTTTCCCTCTCCCTCACGCCGAAGGTAAGGTTGCGTCCAGGCGATCAGCGCCAAGGGATAGCGACTGGCGGTTTGCGCCGCGAGGAGTAGCCAAAAGCCGTGATGTTTGGCGAGGAAAAACAGACCAAAGCCTTGCAAACCAAGATTGATCAGCAAAGCCGAAACCCCAAATGTCCCTAGGCGTGGATCTTTTAAGATTTTCAGAAGTTTATTTGTATCCCCTCCCGAACCTAGGGCATCCCAACCATCGGCCCAGCCGTCTTCGTGCAACGCGCCCGTTACGCATAAAGACAGCGCTAAAGCCAGCAATACGCGTATGGGAAGCGGCCAAGCCAAGGGTAACGCGATGGGGATCCAGAGAATTCCTGCCACAAGAGCACCGACAAGGGGTAGCCAAGCCAACGACTGTTGCTGCAGAGCGGCCGCGTTCGGCAGCCGGATGGGCAACGGAATGCGGGTGAACCACATCAGCGCCAAAACGAAGCTACTTCCCATGTCCCGAATCGTTTTCATTTCACGGGAACCGCATCCTTGTCGCTGACAGAGGCTTCTTCAAAGGTGGCAACATCGGTGAGCATGGAACGCGCCGCGTCGAATAAAGGCATGGCCATACAGGCGCCCGTGCCCTCTCCCAGGCGGAATCCGAGATTCAGGAGCGGTTGTAGCCCCAAGGTATCTATCATGAGTCCGTGCCCCACTTCCGCAGAACGGTGTGCTGCCACCATGAATTGTGTACAGCGCGGACAAAAGGCCTGAGCGAGCAGTGCTGCGGAAGAGCAGATGAACCCATCCACCACCACCACTTTCCGAGCCGCCGCAGCCCCCAGATAAAATCCGGTGATACCGGCAATTTCCAGTCCACCGACCTTGGTCAGGACATCCAAAGGCTCCTTCGAATCAGGCTGGTTGCAAGCCAAGGCCTTGCGAATCACATCGGCTTTATGACGACGCCCAGCATCATCAAGCCCTGTCCCCGCTCCGGTGACTTGAGCCGGATCCACCCCTGCTAAGGCGCAGAGAATGGCTGTCGCCGGAGTGGTATTCGCAATCCCCATTTCTCCGGCAGTTAAGATGTCGTTTTCATCAGCCAGCCCTTGGGCGATCAGAATTCCCGTCTGCAAAGCCTGGAGCGCCTGGTCCCGCGTCATTGCTGGACCTGTAGCCATATTGGCGGTTCCCGGAGCCACTCGGTAGTCCAAAACCTTTCCAGAACGCACGAGTTCCGACAAATCCGCCTTGACGCCCAAATCCACGATTTGCATCTGGACCTTACCGACCTTGGCCAACGCATTGGCTCCAGCACCACCGGCGACGAAATTGGCAATCATCTGCGCGGTGACCTCTTGAGGATAAAGAGTCACGCCCTCTTCCGCAACGCCATGATCCCCAGCCATAATCACCAGGGTTCGACGCGCCACGGGCGGTGGAATTTTTCCAGAAATTGCGCACAACTGTTCTGCGAGATCCAAAATGCGGCCTAAGGCCCAATGGGGCATGGTGAGACGTTCCAAACGATGGCGTGCCTTTTCACGCGCACCCGCATCGGGTTCTCCAATCCGCTTCAGTGTCTGTTCAAGGGTCATTTGAGGAGTCATTCGGGTTTCCTTTCAGGGATAAGGGAATTCCAGAAGCCACCAACCACACGGAGTCGGCGAGCATGGCAAATTGATTGCGGGCTGAGCCGAGTAGGTCCAGCCAAAGACGCGTTTCTCGTTCTGCGGGGAGGATACCCAATCCGGCTTCTTGGGCGACAACCACCAGCGTTCCCGGGTGGGTTCGCCAGGTGTTGCAGAGTTGCGTGACGCGTTTTTTTAGATCCGATTCGGCATGGAGACGGTCCGGGATGCCGGCAAAAATCAGGTTGGAGATCCACAGCCCCAGGCATTCCAATAGGACAGAGCCCTTTTGCGTTTGAATCGTTTCCAAGGCGTTTTCCAGGTGCAGCGGCTCTTCTAGGGTAATCCAACCTTGGCCGGTACGTCGGTCCTGGTGTGCTAGGATGCGTGCATCAAGATCTGGATCCCCTGGAATGCGGGGACAAGTGGCCAAATAATAGTGAGGACCGGGCTGCGCCAAGCACAAGGATTCCGCGAACTGGCTTTTCCCGCTTCGCGTGCCGCCTGTGACAAGAATGATCTGACCCATGGTGCCTCGCCGTTGGCCTGTTCCCTGAACGGACGTCGTCCAAGGCTCACAGCAGGCAGGTCTTCTGACTTCGGACTTGGTCTCTCTATGATGGAGGACCGCGCCGCAACGCCTTCCCCCGAACAACCGATTGTGCGGAGTGGCCTTGTTGCAGCAAACATCCATTACAGCGGCGGGACCGTTCCGGGCTTACACCGAATTCCCTATTCTCCTGCCGAAGCAGGCACCGTGCAGTGACGGGTAAAATTTAGCAAAAGAGGGCTGTCTCCCGTTTTCCTAACGGCTTATCGAAAGTTTGCTGTAGCGCGGAGAGTCATGACGGGTTTAGCCAGAGGGCGAGCCTCGTGGGGACGAATCTCCTGAGACCAGCGAATCAGTAGGGAAACCCAAGAAAACCAAGGACCCTGGACGGTTCCGCGCAGTTGCAGTTTCCCCTCTTCGGCATAATCCTGCGGCGCAATCAGACGCAGCTCCGCAGACTCCCCGCGTCCTCCGACCCATTGCCAGCCAGCATCGATGCGTGGGTGTTTTTGCCATTCCCCTTGCCACTTCCAAAGAAAGCCGCCGATGAGGCGCAGCTCTCCCAGAGGCCAATGCGCGGAAATTTTGGCTCGCACCATAGGAGGCTCCTTTTCCTCTCCGGTAGCAGAAAGACTGGCTTTGAGAACAGCGGCCTGACGACGACGTTCCGCAGACGAGGACAAGAACCACTCCGCAGAACTGTCTTTCGGAATGCGCCACCGCTGTTCCAACAGGCCGGTCCAATCCCACATAGGAAATGCATATTGCGATTCATGGATCCAACGGGAGTTCGCCTGTCTGGTTGTTCCATGGGACAAATCCGGCAAGCTGTCCAAAGAATTCCAAAGGGAAACGTGTTGCCAGGTTCCCTGGTCTGTGGGCAAGGTGCAGCGAAGTTCGGTCAGGGCTTTTTTCCCGGGCACGGGCCACCAGGAGGAAAGTCGTAGGGATTCCTGAAAATCTGCGGAGACGAGTAAGGCGCCCCGTCGCGCATGTTGCAACCAACCCAACAGAGGTCCCGATTTCCCACCCAACGCCAACCAGCACAAGGAATCGCGTCCCACAGCAGCACGGAATCTCGGTTGTTGCAAATCAGAGCGTAACCAGACGCCCAATTTCGGCGTCATGGGCATCACCCAACCAGCTTGGCTTGCCGCCCAAGTTCCCATCCCCCATTCCAGAGATTTGCTTTTCCGGCACAAAAAGCCACTCCGTAAAACAGAATCCCCGGCCAAGGAAACTTGCCATGGACGAAGCGCGAACGAGCTGGACCAGACGGGTTTCCGGAATCGACCTGTACTATCCAACCGGGTCGCACTTTTGACTTTCCCACGTAATTCTGTCAAAGGCATATTCTCCCACCAGGAATACTCCTGTCTCTCCCGCAGTTCGTTGGCTTCCGACCAGGTTAGTTCCCCATCTTGGTACAGCCAATCTGGATCCGCATCCAAGGAGTCCAACCCCCATGCCCAAGCGGTCAGGCCCAAAAGAACAGTTCTTGTCCTGGGGAAAACATTCATCCTTTTTATAGACGGACGGTCCCCTGTTTTGACCACAAGGGATCTCTAGAATTGCCTTTTTCACAGAAAAAACGAAAAAATTGCCATTCTGTCGGATATGCCGCAGCCTGAGGATTCTTTCTAGATTTGCGGGCTCTAAATTAGAGGTGCACAATATGGCGACGATGAAGACTGGATTGACCTTTGACGATGTCCTCCTGGTGCCAGGGCCCTCCCAGGTGCTGCCTTTCCAGACCAGCTTGAAAAGCCAATTAAGTGAACATATCACTTTGAATGTTCCTATCCTGAGCGCAGCAATGGATACGGTGACCACGTCTCCCTTGGCGATTTCTCTGGCCATCCATGGGGGCGTTGGGATCATCCATAAAAACATGTCCATCGCAAACCAGGCCGAAGAGGTTCGTGCGGTCAAACGCTGGGAGTCAGCGGTTGTCACGGATCCGGTGACTTTGGATGCAGATCAGCCTGTGGAAGATGCCTTCAAAATCATGCGCACCCGGCGGGTTTCGGGTTTCCCCGTGCTTTCGAATGGCAAAGTAGTGGGAATCCTCACCAATCGTGATCTGCGTGCCATTCCACCCGGAGGCCGGTCCAGAGTTCGGGACGTAATGACCCGGGACAACTTGCTGACCGCACCTCTTGGCATCCCTTTAAGCGATGCCAAATCGCTGTTGAACGCACGCCGCGTGGAAAAGTTGATCCTGATCAATGAGGAACATCATTTAAAGGGAATGATCACTCTGACAGACATTTTGAAACGAGAATCCAACCCTGATGCCTGTATGGACAAAAAGGGCCAACTTTGCGTGGGAGCCGCGATTGGCACGGCAGCAGACACCTTGGACCGCGCGGAAGCACTCGTGAAAGCCGGGGTGGATATGTTGGTGGTGGATACTTCTCACGGGCATCACATCAACGTTCTCAACATGGTAAAAACGCTACGCAAGCTTTACCCACAAATCACCCTCGTCGGTGGAAATGTTGTTACGGCAGAAGGCGTACGCGACCTTGCCAAAGCCGGTGCCGATGTGGTCAAGGTAGGGATTGGCCCGGGGTCCATTTGCACCACCCGTGTAGTGGCCGGCGTAGGAGTTCCTCAATTTACAGCTATTCTAGAGTGTGCGGAAGAAGCTCGTTCTCAGGGGATTCGCATCATTGGTGACGGAGGCATTAAATTTTCTGGAGATATCGCGAAGGCATTAGCTGCCGGAGCCAATGCTGTTATGCTAGGCTCCATGTTTGCTGGAACGGAAGAAGCTCCTGGCGAAGTAATCCTCGCTGATGGACGAACCTTTAAAAGCTACAGGGGAATGGGCTCTCTTGCTGCGATGAAGGAGGGCAGCAAAGATCGTTATTTCCAGGCTGACGTTCAGGAGGAATCCAAATTCGTTCCCGAAGGAATTGAAGGAAGGGTTCCGTATAAAGGTCCTTTGAAGGATATTTTATACCAAATGGCAGGAGGTGTACGCCAAGCACTCGGATATTCCGGTGCTGCAAATTTAGAAGAGTTGCGCACGAAAGCACGTTTCGTACAAATCACCAATGCCGGCCTTCGCGAAAGCCATCCCCACGATGTGACGATTACCAAGGAAGCGCCCAACTATCGGGCGTCGGATTTCTAAACATGGCCAAAACATGGAACATGGCCGGAGTAGTCGATTCTGGAATTTTACGTGAATTGGAGAATCGCGAGCCTGCAACTTTGGAGGCGGCCAAATCCTGTTCCATTTTGGAAATCCGTTACGATCTCTTTAAAGATCGACAACATTGGCCTCAACTGGCTGTTCGTTTGTCGCATCTTTTCCCTCGCAAAACCTTACTGGGTTCCATTCGTCTGGAACGTGATGGTGGCAAATTTTCCAATTCCTTCGCAAAGGATCGTCCCGCATTATGGGGAAAAATTTTAAAGGCACCTGTTCGCCCCCGCTGGATTGACTTAGAACTAGATGAGCTGGATTTATGCCCTGGCGTTTTACGCTTAGCGCGCACATCGGATGTCCTTGTTTTAGGTTCCAGGCATGAATTTTACCGGATCCCGTCTTTGCGAGAAATGCGTGCGGATATCGCCAAAGCCCGCATAGCGAATCTCGATGGATTTAAAATTGCCGCCATGGCGAAAGCATCTGGGGCTTGTGGGAACCTTTATGCGTTAGCTCGTGGAAATCGAGCCGGTTTTCGTCTCTTTGCCGCATTTGCCATGGGGGAACCAGGGCGAAACAGCCGATTATACTCCTTGGCGTGTGGAGCCAATCTTACGTATGCCTCCTTGGGACATCCCGTAACGTCAGGCATGATGCCCGCAAAAGAACTCGCCCATTGCATGCAAGTCCTTCAAAAAAAAGTGAAAGAGTTGCCCCAAGCAGACTTAAATCTCAAACAGCAATCTGGCTTTCTTAAATTTTGTCTAAAAAAATGAGGTCTCCGTGAATTACGCAGATGCAGGTGTATCCCTACAACGGGCCGACAAGGCTATGGTTGGTGTCAAAAAATCAGTGCGTACCACATTTAACGCGGGAGTACTCGGGGACATCGGCAATTTTGGAGGCCTATTCACCTTAAACCATTTGCACATGAAGGATCCCGTACTGGTTTCTTCCGTGGATGGAGTGGGCACCAAACTCAAGGTCCATTTTGGACTCAAATCGCATACTTTGCCGGGCCAGGATATCGTAAACCATTGCTGTGACGATATTTTGGTGCAGGGGGCTCGTCCTCTTTTCTTTCTAGACTATGTCGCTACAGGTCGTTTGGAAGACGGTGTTCTGGAAGGCGTAGTCGAAGGAATGGCCAAAGCCTGCCGAGAAAATAACTGCGTCCTGATCGGCGGAGAAACAGCAGAAATGCCAGGCATGTACCAGAAAGACGAATACGATATTTCTGGAACCATTGTTGGAGTGGTAGAACGGGAAAAAATCATTGATGGGAAAAAAATCAAACCAGGAACCGTAATCCTAGGATTGCCCTCTACAGGTCTGCACACCAATGGCTACTCCTTGGCGCGTAAAGCACTGTTTGACGTCGGCGGCTATAAGTTGGACTCCCGCGTTCCTGGTTTAGAAGTAACCGTTGGGGAAGCTCTGGCGGTTCCGCACCGTTCCTATCAGCATAGCCTGATCGATTTGATCGAACAGGGAAAAATTCAGGGTCTAGTGCATGTCACGGGTTCTGGTTTTCAGGGAAACATTCCGCGCATCCTTCCCGAAGATGTGGACGTAGTCATCGATCGCAAATCCTGGGTTCCTCCAAAAATTTTTCAGCTTATCCAACAATGTGGTCAGGTGGAAAAAGACGAGATGTATCACACCTTCAACATGGGCATTGGGATGCTGATCTTTCTCGATCCTATTAACGAACCCATAGTCCGAGCCCATCTACAGTCCAAGGGAGAATCCACCATTTATGGATGCGGACGGGTCGTATCTGGTTCCAGGACCGTAAAATTCGAGGATTGATCGCACTCGCATAAAAGTCAGAATACCGGGTTCTCGATTTGAGCGAATCCCGCTGTGAAGTTATTATTCAAGGCATGGAAACTTTTCATCATGCGGTTCTCTGGCTCGACGGTTATTTATGGGGCCCACCCATGCTTCTCCTACTCATGGGCACTCACATCTTTTTGACCATTCGTCTACGCTTTATCCAGCGTTTTATTCCTTTGGCCATTCGGCTCTCCGTTACGCGGGAATCCTCTTCCAAAGGCGATGTCAGTCCATTGGGGGCTCTAACCACGGCATTGGCAGCCACGGTGGGAACGGGAAACATCGTCGGCGTATCTTCCGCAGTGGCGCTGGGAGGACCCGGAGCCGTTCTTTGGATGTGGCTCACTGGCGTTTTTGGCATTGCGACAAAATATGCGGAAGGCCTTTTAGCCGTCAAATACCGTGTTCGCACCTCCAGCGGGGCCATGCTCGGAGGTCCTATGTTCGCCTTGGAGCGTGGTCTGGGCTGGAAACCGTTAGCCATTTTTTTCGCCTTAGCGGCCTCGGTGGCGGCCTTTGGGATCGGGAACATGGTTCAGGCGAATTCCCTTGCCTCTATGATGCAGGACACCTTCTCTACACCCCCGTTTTGGACGGGCCTCGTCCTGGCTGTTTTAACCGGCATCGTTATCCTGGGTGGCGTCAAATGGATCGCCCGAACCTGTATGGGACTCGTCCCCTTTATGGTCCTTGCTTATTCCATCGGATGTATCGTTCTTTTGGTGATGAATGCTGATTTCATTTGGCCGGCGATTAAAGAAATTATACACTCCGCCCTTTCGCCCAGAGCCGCAGGGGGTGGTTTTATTGGAACGACCATTTTGATGGCTGCTCGCTATGGAATTGCTCGTGGCCTTTTTTCCAATGAATCCGGTCTTGGTTCCGCACCCATTGTAGCCGCTGCAGCCCAAACTCGGAATCCGGTACGCCAGGCCTTAGTCTCCGCTTCAGGGACCTTCTGGGACACGGTCGTGGTTTGCGCCCTCACCGGAGTCGTTGTGGTCAGCTCAATGCTCAAAAATGGAAACCTGACGGATTTGCGTGGAGCCCAATTAACCCATGCCGTATTCTCCCAGATTCCTACCGTTGGTCCCATTGTGTTAACGTTAGGACTTCTCACATTCGTCTATTCAACGATCCTGGGTTGGTCGTATTACGGAGAACGAGCCATCGAATATCTCTTTGGCCGAAAAGGAATCCTCCCCTATCGAATCGTTTGGGTTCTCGCCGTAGCTGTCGGGGCCATGATTTCGTTACCCTTGGTCTGGGACATGGCTGATGCGGCAAACGCACTTATGGCCATTCCCAACGTGATCTCTGTATTACTGCTTTCCGGTGTGGTTGTAGCTGAGACCCGCCAATATTTGTGGAGTGGTCGCATTGAGGACCACACAGGAGAATAATCCATGGCTGATGCAGCCCCTTTGGATTGCCGTTTTGACGCGCACTGCCACCTGTTTGGCTCCGGGTATCTGTTCCGTGAAGCGGGGCACATGCTTAATAACGCCCTGCTAGGAAAATACCCTCACCAGTCCGCCAGTTCTGATGACGCCTTTCCCAAAGCACCGATCTCTGGAATTAAGGACTTTCTACGTTGGTTGGAAGAAATGGCCGGAACAGTCGGTGGAAATGAGGCGGACAATTATAAAACCTTGTATACGGAAACATTGCAAGCAAATGCAGATAAGCTCCCAATCAGCGTCGTGCCCTTAATGATGGACGTCTATTACCTGTTTAGCGCCCCTCTCGGTGCGCATGAATCCGCGCCATCCGGTAAGAAAGCGTACGGGTTTAGGGAATGGACGTTGCAATGGCCAAAAGATTTGGATCCGGTTCTCCAGAAAAAATTAGTCCCCAATTGGACTGAAAGGCTGCATGATAGACTACGAAATCGATTACGACCATCCCTATTTTTGGACACTCGAGGATTCCGTTACCAAAGACTTCAGCTCGTCTCTTTGCAAAGAAAGCATCGAAACAACGTGTTTCCCTTTCTGGCCGTGGACCCTCGTCGAACAGGGCTGATCAAAGCGATCCTGCAAGGCAGGATTCCGGTAGGGAAAGGTCTATCTTTTTGTGGCATTAAGCTCTATCCGCGACTCGGTTATCACCCTCAATGCGAGGAACTTTGGCCTCTTTATGAATGGTGCGCCGCCCATAGAGTTCCCATAACCACCCATGCGGACCGTATTGGGTTCCCGACGCCAGGACTGGAACGATTATTGGGATTGGACTATGGAGAATACGGCAACCCGAAAAACTTTGTACCGATTTTGGAGGCGTTCCCAAAGCTAGTCATTGACTTCGCGCATTTCGGCATGTCCGAGCCACAATGGGCTGATTGTATTGCCGATCTAATGCAGCATTATTCTGGAGTTTTTGGAGACTTATCGTGTTATACCAGCCTCTCTTGTCTAAAGAGTTTTAAAGCACGTCAATGGCAAAAGAAACTGGTTCAACAACGCACCTTGTTTGGAACAGATTTTGATGTGA
Source organism: Fibrobacteraceae bacterium (assembly GCA_035470605.1). Taxonomy (GTDB): domain Bacteria; phylum Fibrobacterota; class Fibrobacteria; order Fibrobacterales; family Fibrobacteraceae; genus CAIRAY01. The sequence goes on along the minus strand of DATIQS010000299.1, from coordinate 7,885 downwards.
TGTACTATGTTGCTCCAGGAATCAATTTACAAGAATACTACCAAAACGTTCACAACTGTGGATTTTCGACAGCGGAATGGAGCGCCCTGACGTGCGACACGCCAAAACGCTTTCTAGGTCTAAATTCAGGCGATTAAGGATTGAACGGACTGGGACTCCAACTGGTAGTGAAGAATATGTCCCGCCTGTACTGATGCGGGTTCACAAAGGTGGCACAGCGCCTCATAAATTTCAGAGGGCACCAAAGGGTGATCAATAACACTAAACCCCATGGCTCGGAAAAAAAACTCCGCTTGGCAGGTAAAAAGGAAAAGGGCGCTCATGCCGAGTTCTGCAGACCATTGCAGGAGACTATTGGCCAGTTGCCGCCCCAGCCCAAAACCGCGAAAGCCAGGAACCACCGCTAAAGAATGCCCGATGGCCTGGTGTTCACATGGAGTAATTCCAGCGACTCCCACAATACAACAACCGGAGCGGGCCACTAAAAAACGACTTGCATCCGTAACCCGCATGGCGGCCTCTGGAAAACCGCATTCCGATAATACGGTGCGAATGTTATTCCAATCAGAGGGATGAGCTTTTTCAATCGTCATATTTTCAATCTAAACAGAGGAACGCGCGACACATCATACGATAGACGTGTTAAATTGTGCAAGCGCAAATATTGGTGATAAAATTATTCCAGCACAAATGCCTCAAGAACACGATGAATTTTTGTTTGTGGTGAAAAAAAATATAAAGGGCCTTGGTGTTTGTTTTTGGACACATCCAACGATTGTGTGGGTAAAACGAGATCCCGCTGTTGTACAGAGTGCAGTATCTCTGTCCGGTCGATGTGCAATCCTTCAGCAGGACGCGCCTTACGGAAGGCTATGCAAAACTCAACCACTTCAGGCCGGGTAGGGTATATGCACCGTGAGTACGGCTCACTAGTCAAACACAATCCTGTGGATCGCTCTAACGACCGCAGTTGACTGGTTCGATTCGGCCGCGATACGTTTAAATACCCAGGCGATGTCGCTAACGCGACCAAGGCCGAAACTTGGATATCTGCCAGTAATCGAGCAAGCCGGATTACGGACAGATATACTCAATTGTGCACAACAGGGGCCGTTAGGATAAGAGAAAAAAGGCTCACCTCTTTTCGCAACGGAATTGTTTTCTTTCGCAACAAGCCACAAAAAAAGCTGCAACACCGCACCTTTAAACCAAAATGTTTAGGCCTTTTTGAAATATTTTCGGGCTTCTAGAATTGGCACGTTCCTTGCAATAAAAAGGGCAGAAAAAAACAACCCTTTCAAAAGGAGAATATTATGAACCTGTCCATTTTCCACCCAAATTTCCGCTCCGTTTCCAATCCTGCCGATTCCTTCTTCGACAGTTTCTGGAATGGAGCCTGGACCGCCCCTACCGATACCATGCTTGCTCCGCGCGTGGATGTCTTTGACGAAGGAGAAAAGCTCATCGTGGAAGCGGAACTTCCTGGAGTCCGCAAAGGCGATGTCAGTGTCAACCTGGAACGGGGTGTACTGACAATCAAAGCCGAAAAAAAATCCACCAGAGATACCAAAAATAAGGATTTGTATGTCGCGGAAAGGACCTTCGGAGCCTATGAGCGTAGCTTCCGAGTCTCGGAAGAAATCGACACCGATTCCATTAAGGCGACTTTTGAAGATGGCGTCCTGCGTGTCGAAATGTCGAGGAAGCCCGAAGCTGCAGGCCGCAAGATTGAAGTGAAATAAACTTTAGTCTCCTCTAATTCTCAAACCCCCACGGCTGCGAAGTGCCGGGGGGCTTTTTTGTAAGACAACACAACTTGGAGTCTTCGGTGTTCCGTTCTAAATTGGGCTCATGGTAAAAATTGTGGGCCGGGCCTTGTTGGTTGTGCTATGCCTATATGGGGCCGCTAAATTGGTCTTAGGAAATAACGGATTGCTACGGCAAACCGAAGTCTCTCGTGAAAATGAAGAATTGCGGGGCTCCATTGATTCCCTGGAACGATTGCTTGAGTCTTTACGGCAGGAAAATCTGCGTTTAAAGACCGATTCTTTTTATATCGAAAAAATCGCCCGCATCCATTTCGGAATGTCGCGGCCTGGAGAATTGGTATATCAATTTTTACCGTCTCACGATTCCTTAATGAAAGACAGCACCCACCCCCCTACGGATGTTGGGCTATCCGAATAAGGCGTAGTAATAAGCCGCCCTGACTTGCGAGGCTCTTCCACTCGTTGCCAAATCATTTCCATGGGGCCCGATTGCGTAAGAGCTGATTTGTGCAGAATCACCGCAGCTTGGGTTTGGGCATCAGAAAGCTGAAAAACGCGATTATACACGTCTTCCATCAATTCAATCTGAGTTCGTCCAAACATAGCCAGAGCATTCACCGACCCACCCACAACTCTCCCTTCGCGGTTAATCAGGAGAAGAATTGGACCGGATGCATTTTCAGGATCGTCTTGATTGGAGACCCGAAGGGTTTCTTGATACATCGATGGATCCAATGTATCTGGAGAAATTTGCATCTGCTTCAAATACCCCAACACATCGCTTTCCCGGATACGGCGAGGCCCTGATCCGATGCGCTCAAATGGTATTCGCCCCTGATCCAGCCAATTAATGACTGTTTGGGAAGAAACATGAAACAATTTTGCCAAATCACCTGTGGTGAGCATAATGGCCCTCCGGACCCAAATTTCTGAACAACTTCATTTTATCACAGTTTCCCAAAAAAAGGCAACCAATGATCGCCATCTTTCCGCGGAGAAAGCTCAAAATTCACTAAAATGGTTTCCCTCTGACTTTTTTTGCGTAATTTTGCCTATTGCGTGGGGTTCTGAGGATTTTATGAACCGGTATATAAAGTTTATGGTTTCGGGATTAGCCGGGCTTTTGTTTTTGGCTATGCTAATCGGCATACCCGGAGGCGCGCTCGCCACGATGAGTGGAACGTGCACATTGGTTGAGGGTTGGTCCGCAGCCTGTTCTACAGTATGTTATACGCCAACAATGGAGTTTTTTCAGTGCAACACAAGTTGCAATTTTTCCGGTCGTACAATTCACATGCTGTTGCCATCCGCACTGGATGATTCCATCGATTTTCATTTAAACGGCCATGACACTACGCTATACCAAGGCTCCGATGGTTGGTACACGCTGACCTTACCAGACACAACAGGCAACTATTGGTGTAGCGGGTTCATGGTGACCCCGGCTGGTTTATGGACTCCCCAATATGGATTGGATGGTTTGACTACCGGGACGGCAACCTATTTCAGCTCCGATATCTTTGAGGATGGTGATGATACTTTGGCTACTGAAGTCTGGATCATCTCGGGTATTCTTTCCCCATACACTCCAGTGGTGAGCACCATCCGGCCTCATATCCTGAATGTAATGAACCCCGAGGAATGGATCCTTGGTTCTCCGAAGATTGTCTCCGGTTCAGATACGGCGCAATTTATGCGGGTCAAATCTGATACTTGCGGATGGTTCACCCACTATTTTCTTGGGAATCCTCCTTATAGTTTCTATTTCATCAATAGTCAGGACAGTACCACCATGGGTTCTGGTGGCTATGATGATGCGTCTCCATGGGCCTTAGATTCCACTGGATTTAACTCTGATTACACGATCTGGTTAGAACCAGACGAATTATCCGGTACGGGGTATGGGTTGTTTTCCACCAGCTATCCAGAAACAGAGGGGACCTGTACTTACGAACTCGCCGCCTTTGTGCGCGATTTTGATGCCTCTCATCCAGATTTTTTTAATTCTGGAGAGACACAGACCAACTGCGAAAGCGATTTGGAAAACGGACTCGTGCGTGGGATTGTGGATTCCATCCTGGGTTCTGATCGCAAACCCACTCAAGCATCGTCAGGCCTCTGTTTCTCCCGGTTCAGCGACCTATTCAACGATGTGGACGAATACAATACCGACACCTGCGTGGACTTGGTGATGAGCAAATCCTCGGATGGCCTTTGGGAGTTTGATGCTTACAACGAGCCCTCTAAGAATTATTTACCTATCGATAGTCTGAATAGCACTCATAACGTTTTAGCTGCATCCTGCGTGGCGACCCCCAGTGCCAGCCTTACGGACGATGCCTTGGCGGACACCGTAACGTCCTCGGATTATTCTTGGAATACGGATGTCACCAAATCCCCCAATGGGTATCATAACTTCAATTTCTGCTTTGAGACCCATGCAACCTTCAAATATCAGGTTGGCCAGGTTTTCTCCTTCCGCGGAGATGACGATGTGTGGGTATTCATCAACAACAAGCTGGCGATCGATCTCGGTGGCCTGCACGTCCCACTGCCTGGGAAGGTGGATCTGGATACCCTGGGCCTCACGGCGGGTTCAACCTACAATTTTGATTTCTTCTTCTGTGAACGCATGCCCTGCGGTTCCAATGTTCGCATCAAAACCTCCATCTATTTTGATCAGAAAAAGTCGCTGTATTATGATTTGGTGGATGGGGTGTATTACTTGAGCAAGATCGAAGGCGGTGGCGGAAGCTGTTCGGCAATTGAAACTGGCGAGACACAGGATACCCTCACAGGCTCCGAACTCAGTGGACTGTTAACCTATACCCTACGAAATTCAAAAGATTCCGTGCTTGACACCCTGGAAAGTGGAACCTCCTATGGCGGGATTACCATCAATACAAGCAACGGAACCATTACGATTGATTCCACAAAAATTTCTGGATTGGCTCCGGGACGTTATCGCCTGGTGATTACAGAGACGAGCAATTCCACCGTGCGTGCCGTTATTTACATCAAAGTGGCCGGGAACACGGCCTTCTGGTCGGTGAATGGAGATACAGCGAAAATCGACGATACTCCAGCGGTGGATACGCTGGCTGGGCGCCTTGTGCCATTCCAAATTGCCAAAAAATCGGGCGATTACATTGACTCCTCGGACGCCTCGTTTATCTTGAGCTTTTCCGATGGCTTATTGGTCTATGAGGATTCTTTAGGAACCACTGCCGTAGCATCCTTGCAGACTCTGAGCACAGGCGACGACGGTATTATTACCCTATGGGCCACGGGAACGCGAAGCGCCTTGGCCGATACTACATATGAAATTACCCTCAAGGGGTCCAAAAGCGATCCGATCAGCTTGCGTTTCCATTTGCCACGACTGTCTTTTGTCAGCGACGTGGTCACGGAAGGGGATAGTCTGGTGAGCTGGACATACCTAGGAGATCCCAAGCCATCCCTGGATACCTCTATCCTATATCTTGGTACGGGTTATCCGACCTATCTAGTTGCATACGATTCGGTGACGGGTGAATTGTGCCGGGATTGTGATGATGCGTTAACAGCCACGACATCGGACAGCCTGTCCTTTTCCAGCGTGAGTGGTGGAACGTCCTTGGCTTTATCCAATGGCTGGACAATCGTGATGGTAACAGGCACAGGGAAAGATACACTGACTGGAGCCTCCTTTGTTGTAACTGGTCCTTCGCCAGTCATGGTAGATGATTGGACTGGAATCAATATGATTCCCCCTCCAGTTCCTCTTATTTCCTGGGCAGCGATGTACGATGTGGATAATAATGGTTACGCGGATAGTCTTTACATCCGTTTCGATCGTCCTATTGTCTCTGGCGACAGCGCCCCCGATTTCCTTGTCGTTCGCTGGCCACTGACCGATCCTGATACAGTGATTCTGCGAGGGAAATCCGCTATGGATTCAACCAAGACTCTCCTTTATCCACGTCTAGATTCTCTGGTGGATACTGCTGGTACAGAGAATCGCTTGGCCACCCTAACCTCGGGCGATGGTTATGCCGTCTCAATGCCTTACAGTACCAGCGAATTAAACACGCAAAGCGTAGGCCGTGTTGACGCTTGGTTTACCTTTACCGACTCCTCAGGGAATCGCCAGCAAAGGCCCTCTACCGGTTCCATCCTAGATTCCATGGGGCCAGTCCTGGAGTCTGCACGGATTGTGCTCGGTTCCTCTGGCTATGACCAATTAACTCTGACGCTTTCTGAGGACGTGACGGCTTCCGATTCTGCCATGTTTATTGGTGCAGGCATGCAGCGAACGCCCTTCCAGTTCAAGATGTTCGCCGATTCCCTCGTACCCACAGTCATCACACCCGCGAGTATCACCTGGTCCCAAGCATATGAAGTCGGCGCCTCCGGTGATTCCCTGACTCGTAGCATCGCCAAACTGCTTTTCTCCACCGAGGCGACTCTATTGCCACGGTCTGGTGACTCCGTACGTATTTCACTCGAACTCTGCCCCGATATCTTGGCGGGGTCTTGCGCTGATTCCCTTCAATTCGCGCTGCACGACACACTAGGTAATGTTCGTGGTGACCTGAACCCCTACGTGGTGATTCAGGGCGAAAAGCATAAAGAAGTCACTTCTGTTAGTTATGCGCAGGATGTGGATTTTTCACAGCAGGATACCGCAACAACATACGTGGATAAGGTTTCGATCTACGCGGATGATGACTCCGTTGCTGCAGAACTACAGGAAGCACACGGAGCCATCCTAGGAAGCATCATAAAAATCGACCTCTCAGAGATTTATTCGAACTACAAGGACTCGATATCGAGCATAACGGACTCGGACGTTGTTCTACATTACGTGGAATCCTTCCACACAAACCTTGGTACCTACGTCGCAGGCGCCAAAGGAACCGTGAGTTGTGCCGATACAGCGGTGTTTGGTTCCGGCGGTTGCACGGGTTCAGGGAATGGGTACGTGTTCCTCGGGTGGAACATGCGCACAGACAAAGGCGTTGGCGTCGGTACAGGAGCCTATATCGCACGGTTACACGTATGGGTGGAGGTGGTCAACATCCGATCCAAGGTGTCTGGTTCAAATATTTCCAGGGACCGAATCTGGGGCGTGCGCAGGGCTGGAAGCGGAACAAAAATCTCAAAATAAAAGAAGTCAGCTCAATTTGATTCATTTTGAGGTATGAGAAGTCACAACCTTTTGGCTGCTTATGGAAAAGTAGGCCGAAACTGGGTAAAAAAGCGTACATTATGGGCGAATTGTAAGGATCCCTCAAGGGGTTCTCGTATAGTGTTTTGGGAGAAAACGTATGGAAAAGGCGCATCAATTTGCCAGATTCCTGGCCATCGCTTGTATGGCCATGATCTTTTCCTTGGCCGATGCCAAGGTTTGTACGAGCACGAAATATGTGTCCATCAAGGTGCCCTCCACCTGGAGCAGTCTTTATATTGTTATTGATGGGGTCTTTTACCTTGTTCCCAGTTCCAGTGAGAGCAATGGCTGGTACACCTTTTCCCTGGATGATTATGGCCCCACGGGCTATACAGCGACATCGTTCTTCTTTACCAGCGAGATCAATGGCTGGAATTCTGCCGGTATCGATACCGCCAACTACAATACGAGTTTCGATCAGAGCTACAAGTTCACCTGTGACATGATCACGGATTCCACCCTGTATATTACGGAAGACGAGTCGAATCTCTACCATACCTATTGGGGGAGCGTGGCTCCCGATGCCAAATACTTCTATTTCCTTCCCCCGGATGATAAGGACTGGTTCCAGGGGACGGCCATGATGATCGTGAACGACACGGATACCACCACTCTCAGTCCAGACACCATCATGATCAATGGTGATGAATATTGCGGCTGGTACAAGGTCAATTACTTTAATGAGGACCCTCCAACCAGCGTTGTGTTCACCCTTGATCTAGACCCGGCTGCTTATGTCATCGGTTCGGAGGGCTGGGGAGCGGAGACCGTGACGCCCATTGACCTCAACGCCATGTTCACCACCTATGCTGCTTCCACCTCGAAGCTCTATTTCGTATCCGACGAAGGTGCGGATGGTTGGTATAGCTCTTTCCCCAGCGATGATGCAAACATTGAACGACAG
>DATIQS010000298.1:0-9581 GCA_035470605.1 Fibrobacteraceae bacterium | reverse complement strand
CGTTTCCAGATTGCCTCAAGATAGGCCTTCCTTTCCGCTTTTCCCATGTGCCGTTTCCTTCAAAATTGGGTAATGTTCCAATTTGAGGTAACGAAGCTTTTCGGGCCAGGCTTCGGTAAGCTTTATCTTGAGGCAATTCGTGGGGTGAATTTACCTATTGGAAACCAACTAACTTGGGCTATTTTTCTGTTCGATTTTTCCAGACCGCTATAGGCTCATCTGACGTAAAGAATGGAGTCTTCCTTCTAGCCAACTGGAATCCCAAAAACGAAGGGTTGTTTGACGTAAAATGCGCTTCACGGATTCCCTTGAAATCTTCACCTTGCTGCTGGAAAAGACCAAATGCCCATCGCCAAACGCCAAAAGATTCTCTGCGGCCATCAGCATCGGCCATAGGCAGAACAAACGCAAACGGGGTTCCATGGCAGGAATCAGCAACGTAAACCGCATCGCATCCTCCAGATGCCGCCAGGCCTTTTGGATCATGAGCCGCACGATCTGATTCCGAGAATCGGAATCCGCTGCCGCAAACATATCCTGAGGATTTGAAAAGCCTACACCCCGGATCCACTCCAAAGGGACAAAGCACACCTGTCGTTCGGAATCCTCACCCATATCCTTGATAATATTCGTGATCTGAAGCGCCAAACCAAAGGAAACCGCCAACGCACGCATCTTCTGGCCGCGCTCTTTCCCAATCCAAGGGGAACGACCATAGAACATATCAGACAGCATGTTGCCAACCACACCGGCGACATAATAACAGTAACGATCCAAATCCTGTTCGTTTTCAATGGTTAGCCACTGACCTTGCAGGGATTCCTGACGCTGGGCGAAATTCGCCATTCCGCCACACATTTCCTGAATGCATTTTGCCAAAGGAACCCGAACCGTAGATGGCATTTCATCGAACAAAACCGCTGTCCAATGGCAATGCGCGCACAGATATTCATTATCGTCCTCGGAAGAAGACCAGCCGGAAGGGAGCGCACAAGAAAAAGCCTGAGCCAAATCAATACGCCTCTCTGCAGGACCCTGAAAGATCTTCGCAAACATCGCCAACAAACGCCCCTTAGTCTCCGCAGACATCTCTGGACAATCCTCGATCGTATCCGCCATCCGACAATACAAGTAGGCAAGTAGCACTGGACGGCGCAAACGAAAACGCGGCAAGACTTGGATATTTAAAGCAAACGTTCTGGAAACGCGTTGCAACATGGTGGAAGCGAACGCCCAAGGCTTTCTACAGGAATCCTTCACAGGATCAATGCCAAAATTTTGGATATCTTCATCCCGCATGATTGTCGTTGTCATCCAAAACGCCGATCTGTTTTTGGCTCTTGGCCTTGGCTCGCAAATAACGGTAAAGATGGCCGCTCTGTTCCGCCTTACGAAGCGCCTGCTGATGTTCCCACATACAGCGATTGCGCAAATCAGTATCCTGAATGGTTTTTCCCTTAGAATGATATTCGTAAGCCAGCTCCCGATAATCGCGGAAATAGCACTCCCTTTGCAACAAATAATTCTGGCTTAGGCAGATACGCTGCAACCAAAGCACCACAACAGAGACGCACACAAAAATACCAGCTATCCAGAATACCCCAGCAGGAGTAAAACGCAAAATCCCCCCCGTCCAAGCAAGCATAGAAAGAAGACTCAGGGCCATTGTAACGGGATACGCCAAAGAAGACAGCGGCTTTTTCCACCAAATCGGCAGATAAACCCAAGGTTTCGGACTTCTACGATCCTTAATTCTCGATTTCAGATAAATCGGGTAGGCACGATACCAACACCATAATATATGTGCGACCGTGGCAGGAATAGACAGCCAAAACCAGCGAGAAAAAAAATCCAGAACCGGTTGCATCCGTTCCAATAATACCTTATGGTGCTAAAATGGGCAAGGAAGCGGAAGTTAATCCTATATCGATGCTCAGATCTCCACCAGCACTGTGACCTGGTTGTGGCTCACTTCGACCAAACCGCTCTGTGCGGGAATCTCCTGCCAGTTGCCAGCAACCTTGGCGCGAATCACACCGGGTTTGAGTGTGCCAACTAGCGGGGCATGATGGTCCAAAATACCCAACTGGCCACCCTGGGTATCCAGTTGCACCTCTTGAGCTTCTGCCTGCAGGAGCACCTTTTCGGGAGAAATCACACGGAGCTGCATGGTCACGCCTTGTTCAAGGATTTTTGATAATCCTGGACCACATCATCAATGGATCCCTTCATATAAAAGAACTGTTCGGGGATTTCATCGTGTTCGCCGGCAAGGATCTCCTTAAAGGAACGCACCGTGTCGCGCAGATCGACATATTTGCCAGGAATATTAATGAAAGTTTCCGCAACACTAAAAGGCTGGGACAAGAACTTCTGCACCTTGCGGGCACGATACACCGTGGTGCGGTCCTCATCGGAGAGTTCATCCATACCCAAAATGGCAATGATGTCTTGCAAGTCCTTATAACGTTGCAATAGAGCTTGTACGCCACGAGCCACCTCGTAATGTTCTTCTCCCACAATATCTGGGGAAAGAATTCGCGAGGTAGACGCCAAAGGATCGACCGCCGGATAAATCCCCAAATCCGTCAGGGAGCGATCCAGGTTGGTGGTGGCATCCAAATGCGCAAAGGTCGTTGCAGGTGCAGGGTCAGTGTAGTCATCCGCCGGCACGTAAATCGCTTGGATGGACGTGATAGAACCATCCTTGGTAGAAGCAATGCGTTCCTGCAATTCACCCATTTCCACGGATAGTGTCGGCTGGTAGCCAACGGCAGAAGGAATACGACCAAGCAACGCGGATACCTCAGAACCCGCCTGGGTGAAACGGAAAATGTTATCCACAAACAAAAGCACATCGCGCTTTTCTACATCGCGGAAATATTCGGCCACAGTCAGCGCAGTCAAAGCCACACGGGCACGAGCTCCAGGAGGCTCGTTCATTTGTCCGTATACGAGCGAGGTTTTATCCAGCACTCCAGAGTCCTTCATTTCCCCATAAAGGGAAGTTCCTTCACGGGTACGTTCACCGACACCAGCAAACACGGAATAGCCTCCATGGTGCCTCGCCACGTTAGCGATGAGCTCCATAATCAGCACAGTTTTCCCCACACCCGCGCCGCCGAACAAACCGATCTTACCGCCCTTGGCGTAAGGAGCGAGCAAATCAATCACCTTAATTCCAGTGACCAACACCTCGGAAGCGGTGTTAAAATCTTTAAACTTCGGAGGCTCGCGGTGAATAGGCCAACGCGCTTCAGCCTGAACAGGCCCCTTCAAATCCACCGGGTCTCCCGTCACATTAATAATGCGCCCCAACGTGGCTTTTCCCACGGGAACCTCAATGTTCTTGCCAGAATTCTGCACCTGCATACCACGCACCAAACCATCTGTAGTGTCCATGGAAATTGTTCGCACAGAATTCTCGCCAAGATGTTGAGCGACTTCTAATACCAAATTCCATTCTTGGTCATTGATCGTCGGATTTGTCACCCGCAATGCGGTCATGATCTCAGGCAACTTGCCGTCATTAAAGTAGACGTCGACGACCGGTCCGAGAACCTGTTGAATGACTCCTTCTGAATTCGTCTGTGACATGGAGACTCCTAGCCTTTCAGAGATTCGGCGCCCGACACGATTTCCGTAAGTTCGGTGGTGATCGCAGTCTGACGCGCGCGGTTCATAATCAAAGTATAACGATTAATAAGATCCTTAGAGTTACGGGTCGCATTATCCATGGCGTTCATGCGAGCCGCGAGCTCCCCCAAACGGTTGGACAGCATAGCCCGGTAGATAGAGGAATGTACCAGCAGAGGAAGCACCCGTTCGTAAATGCCTTCTTCCTCTGGCTCGTAGATATAGTCCAGAGTAGCGCCATGCCCAGGTTTGAGAGGAACAATGGGAAGTAACGGCTCCAGACGAGCCTCTTGGGAAACCATGCTATGGAACAGATTAAACCCGAGGTAAACCTCATCAACTTTATGTGCTAGAAAATCAACAATTGCCGCTGCCCCTATTTTATGTGCTGCCTCATAGGGAATTTTTGTCGGAAGTCCGGGAATGACATCCACATCAGAAACAGGACAACGCCGGGTAAAAAAATCTGCCCCCTTTCTGCCCACGGTCACTACATCCACCAGCTTACCAGCCCATTCCTTGCGGACCTTGCCCTGAATTAGTTTAAAGAGGTTGAGATTAAAGGCTCCACACAGCCCCATATCTGTAGACAAAACTACGACGCGAATCCGCTTAACCTCAACCGCAGGCTTAAGGAGAGCCAAGGACGATGCACCGGGAGAGCCCAACAGGTGAGTGACCACCTCCTGCATTCCGCCAAAGTACACGTTATTGCGAGAAAATGCCTCCTGCGCCTTCCGCAATTTCGCAGAAGACACCAGTTTTAAAGCGCTGGTAATCTTGCTGGTACTACGCAGGCTCCGAATTTTCTGACGGAGTTCCTTAATGGAAGGCATCGATTATTCCTCACGCCTTGAAAACATCTTTATATGCATCCAATGCAGCACGAATCGCTTTATCCGTCTCTGGTGTAATCTTCTGGTCTGCCGTAATGGTTTTCAAAATATCGCCATGCGAATCCTCAAACCAGCGAACCATTTCCGTCTCATAGCGCAACACTGATTTCAACGGTACACTATCGAGATAACCGTTCACGCCAGCGAACAAAACAATAATAGTCCGCTCAATGGGATAGGGAGCGAATTGTTTCTGCTTGAGAAGCTCAGTCAAGCGCTCACCCAAAGCCAGTTGCTTACGTGTTGCCTCATCCAATTCCGAAGCAAACTGCGAAAAAGCAGCCATTTCGCGATACTGAGCCAGGGTTAATTTCAAACGCCCAGCCACCTGTTTGGTCGCCTTGATCTGGGCATCGCCTCCAACGCGTGACACGGAAAGCCCCACGTTTACCGCCGGGCGTACACCCGCGTTAAAAAGGTTCGTCTCCAAAAAAATCTGGCCATCGGTAATGGAAATAACGTTAGTCGGAATATAAGCGGAGATATCCCCGGCCTGGGTCTCAATGATTGGCAAAGCAGTCAAAGAACCACCCCCACGTTCTTTGGACATCTTGGCAGCGCGTTCCAGCAAACGAGAATGCAGATAAAAAACATCACCCGGGAACGCTTCACGCCCAGGGGGACGGCGCAACAAGAGAGAAATCTGACGATAGGCCTGCGCATGTTTGGTCAAATCATCATAAACAAGCAAAGAATGCATCCCGTGATCGCGATAATATTCACCAAGCGTTACACCGGTATAGGGCGCCAAATATTGCATAGGTGCAGGGTCTGAAGCATTCGCCGCAATCACCGTGGTATATTCTAAAGCCCCATGATCGCGCAGTTTCTCCACCAAGGCGACTATGGTGGAAGCCTTCTGACCCACCGCGACGTAAATACAATGAACATCCTTTCCCTTCTGATTGATAATCGCGTCTAGAGTAATGGCCGTTTTGCCTGTCTTGCGATCGCCAATAATCAACTCGCGCTGCCCCTTACCAATGGGGAACATCGCATCAATAGACTTAATCCCTGTATACAAAGGTTCACAAACATTCTGACGATCAATGATACCAGGAGCCTTTATCTCAATTGGCGCTTGCGCCTCAGCAACAAGTGCCGGACCACCATCAATCGGTTCACCCAAGGCATTCAACACCCGGCCTAGAGTCCCCTTCCCCACGTTCACTGAAGCGATCTTACCAGTACGCACCACGATATCGCCTTCACGTACCATGTTGCCATCTCCAAGAATCACAATACCGACATTGTCGCTTTCCAGATTCAACACCAGACCTTGCAAACCCTGGTGCTCTTTAAAGCGGACCAGCTCGCCAGACATCACCTGGGACAGCCCGTGAACACGGCAAATGCCATCGCCCACTTGCAGCACAGTGCCGAATTCGTAAGTCTCCACGGATTTAAGACTCGACTCAAGCTCCTGCAGGAGAATGGTGGAAATTTCATCGGTGCGGATTTTCGTACTCATGGATCAACCTGCCAGATTCAGGAAACGCGCCCGGATGCCATCAAGCTGGCTACGAACGCTACAGTCATAAACAGTATCTTCAACTTGGATGGAAAAGCCACCAATTAATTGAGAATCAAGAAAGAACGCTAGAGAACAATGTTTGCCAAGTTTTTTTCCAACCGCGCCCTCCAAAACCCTTACCTGTTCAGAAGAAAGCGGCGTCGCAGAATAGATTTCCCCCTTCACCAAGCCACGCTCACGATCACGCAATTCCAGATAAAGATCTAAAACCGCCGGAAGCTGATCCACACGATTCTTGGACTGGAGAAAATCCAAAAACTCGGACAACTGGGTAGACATATCTGGAAAAGCCTTACGCACGGCAGTCAACTTTAACTGACCAGGGACCATAGAATCTTGGAAGACGTCCAGCAAAGTTTGGGATGCTTCTAGACTATCATGCAAAAGCGTAATACTAGGCTCCAACGCACCGGAGTCATCCATGGCTCGGAGAGCTTTCGCATAACGTTTGGCTAGGGCTCGGTTTTCCATAAGCGGGGGCCCCTACGGGTTAAACTCCTGGACCATCTTATCTGCGAGCTTCTTCGCCTTGTCTTGGTCGAGCTGGTCTTGCAGAATTTTTTCTGCCGCCTTCACCGCAAGCTCTGCAGAGTAGGCGCGCAATTCGGACTTCGCTTGCACGGTTAAGGAAGAAATTTCCTCGCTCGCGTTGCGCATCATGCGGGCTTTTTCCTGTTGGGCAGAATCCAAAATCTGATCTTTCAGCGACTCCGCCGACAGCCGTGCTTCGCCGACGATCTTGGCGGCCTGCTCATGCGACTCTGCTAGAATCTTCTTCTGCTCCTCCGAGCGCTGGCGGGACTCCTCGCCGATGCGGTCTGCCGCAGATAGCGACTCCTTCATCTTACGGTCGCGTTCATCGATGGCATTTAACATCGGTTTCCAGGCAAAACGCTTCAGCAAGACGAGCAGGAGGACAAAAGCGATCAGCGTCCAAATCCCGATCCCGGGATCAAACTGCAGAAGCGCTGGTTGTTCGTGGGGCGCCGCATCCGGCGTGCCAACGGATTCCTGTGTCTCAGCCATAGGGAGTTATCCCTTGAAAACGATAGCCAAAACGATGGCAAAAAGGGAAACACCTTCCACAAGAGCGGCAGCAATAAACATGAGGGTCTGGATAGCACCCTTCATTTCTGGTTGCCGGGCCATGGACTGCAGGGCCGCTGCACCAATCAGGCCGATACCGATACCCGCACCGACAGCGGAAAGGCCCGCACCGACGGCAGCAAGGCCCGCTTGCAGAGAACCCAAGTTGGAGGCGACGTTTTCCATGGAATGCTCCTTAATGTTCTTGATGGATGGCGCTGCCGATAAATAACATCGACAGCAGGGTGAAAATGTATGCCTGTAAAAAGGCGACAAAAATATCGAACCCATACATCGCTACGGCCAAAGGAACCGAGAAAAGGCCCCAAGCGTAGGAATGCATAAGGGCCATTAGGCCTAGCAGGGAAAACACAATAAAATGACCAGCCGCCATGTTGGCGAAAAGCCGAATCGCTAGGGTCATCGACTTGGAAACCATAGAGACGAGTTCCATAGGATACATCATTAGCATCATGGGCAAAGGCAAACCACCTGGAGCAATAGCCTTCAGATAACGCATGACTCCGTTATGCCACATTCCCATCACATTAAAGAGAATGAAAATCAAAATGGCCATGGTACCAGTCACGCTAATATTTCCAGAAGCAGAGTGCAAAAATGGAATCAGACCGATTAAGTTCAAGGCAAGAATGAAAAAGAAAAGAGTCAGCGCAAAGGGCGTCCAGCGTACAGCGAGTTTCTCACCCATAAACTGGACCACCACGTCATCCCGGAGAAACAAAACCGTTGCCTCAATAGCATGAGCAAAACGACTCGTCGGCATCAGGTTGTGACGACGAGAAGCGGGAATTAAAATCACGAGGCAGAGGATCACCGCAAGGCCAATCATCAAAAAATCCAACGTAATATTAAAAGTGATACCCGCAATCTGGAAATGAAGCGGAGAAAGGTCAAATGACCAGAAAGGGGATTTCCAATGGAACCCATTGGCAACATGTTCCAGAAGAAAATCACCTATGCTCTGTGTCGGTACACTCATGGAGGACCTATGTTAAAAGCACCAGAAGGAAATTATCCTTTTTCCAAGGCGCTGACCACAAATTTTCACAATCAAAAAAAAAATCAAGACTGACTTGATTTCGAGGGTTTCTTTTTGATAGAACTTTTCACCAACAATCGATAAACTGAATAATTCCCAGCCACTAGACCTAACAATGTTCCGGCAATAGAAAACGCAATTCCTTGACCTCGAAGAGAATCCAATAATTGCCCCAAAATAAAGCCGGAAAACATCGAAGCAAAAAAGGAACCACCCGCAGAGATGGCACGAACCACCTCTGGCGATAATTTATGTAAGCTTGACATCCACAGGACGCTTGACCGTAGCAGTACCATCCATGGCACAATTTCCATTAAACGAAGCACCATCTTCAATGATTAGCAAACGCGTCTGAATATCACCAACAACAATTGCTTTAGGCTCCAGCACCAATTTTTCCGCTGTTTCCACGTTCCCATTAATTCGTCCTGCGATGGTTGCGGCATTGGCCTTTACTTCTCCTTCGATAAGGCCGGAAGCCTCGACAATCAAATGACCTGTCGTTACCAGTTTACCCCGAAGAGTGCCAGCGATACGAATATCATTGTCAACATTTACATCACCAACGACGGTTGTGGAACTAGACAATGTCGTCAACTGCCCAGGATTATTTGGTTTTGTCATGTGATCCTCTCTTTGAAACATTAAAAATATGACTCAGGATTGATAGGTTTTCCATCTTTCTGCACAGCATAATGCAAATGAGGTCCGCTTGTATTACCTGTCAATCCGACGGTGCCAATGGTTTCTCCCTTTTTCACATAGAGTCCTTTCCGTACAAAAGATTTTCCTAAATGAGAATAGCTGGAAATATATCCACTCCCATGATCAATACGAATCGTTAAACCTAAATCAGATTCATCTGCACTAAAAATTACTGTTCCATAGGCAGTGGCAAAGACAGGCTCATTCAAAGGAGCAGCAAAGTCAATCGCTGGATGTTCAGCTTCAGAAAAATGTTTTGAAATAGTACCAATTACAGGGAGGATATTTGGAAGATGGTCCGTATTGCTATTTTCATTTCTGACATAATCATAAATCCGATCCATGTCCAAACGAGATTTTGAGGAAGAAATCCGTTTCAAACGATTTTTATCGAAAACAGACTGCATCGCAACTGTATCTGTAGAATAATAGGTTTGTAAGATGTTCTGAATTTGCCTTTCCATCGAATAAATAGAATCCAGTTCCTGGAATGCGGCCTCATACTCTTGATGTCTAGCAACAAGTTTTTCATTCGTATTCTTTAAAAATTTCGATGTAAGAAGAACCGCATTGATTTCAGTTAATTTCCAAAAGATAATTGCGCTAAAAATTAAGACAACAACACAAAGCCAAATTAATAGTTTGATATAAAGATGAGCAATTC
>DATIQS010000297.1:0-3196 GCA_035470605.1 Fibrobacteraceae bacterium | reverse complement strand
TCAGGCGGCGCTGTTGGCGGCGAGTCTCCCTGCTCCTCGGCATTCTAATCCAGTCCATCCATCTCCCTCCCTGGAAAACCGTGCGGTCTGGATTGAGTCCCAGGTGAATTTTTTGGATCAGACAAAGATTCTACAGGAACTGGACTTGAGTTCCAGACATTGAACTATGGGATTTTCACGGGAAAAGTTTCTTGCCTTGCCGGAACGGCAGCGCGCCAAGAAAATGGCGGATTTGTTGCGCGTGATTCTGTTGCGTTTAGGGGGAGACTGGAAACAGGCGTTGTCGGACTATGATCGCATGGTGGACTGGTTTGGAAAGGAGGCGGAACCCTGGAAAGTTGGAGCTTCTTTGCAGCATCCTCGTTTGTTGGAAGCCTATCAGTTTTGGCGCGCCCAGACAGGCCTTGGTCCACAGCGAGATGTTTATTTGCAACAGGAACCTGGTGATTTGGATCAGCCGCTCTCCGTTTCATTGGAATGGTCGGTTCTCGCGCATAATCTGCGATCCGCCTATAATGTAGGGTCCCTGTTCCGCACGATGGATTGCTTCGGATTGGGAACCTTGCATCTGAGCGGTTATACGCCAGACCCCACTCATGCGGCCTTGCGAAGTGCGGCTCGTGGTGCTGAATCCTGGATTCCATATCGTCGTTGGGATTCGCCGCTGGACTGCCTGCAAGAATATCGTCGCCAGGGAATCCCCGTCATTGCTTTAGAAACGGGACCTGATTCCATTGCGTTGACGGATTTTCCTTGGACCCGTCAGGGGGTGTTGGTGCTAGGGAATGAGGAATTGGGCGTCGCTCCAGAACTTCTAAAATTCTGCGATCAGAAGGTCTGTATCCCCATGTATGGACGCAAAGCGTCCTTGAATGTTGCATCCGCCTTTGCGGTCGTGGCTCATCAGTTGCGCCTTCCCTGCTATTCTGCATGATTTCTCTCAGAGTTTATCCTCTGGTTGCTACATTATTCCCATGGTTGTCCTAGGCATTGATCCGGGCTCATTGGTTACGGGATATGCGTTCCTGAAGCAGGATGCACCAGGTCAACCCATCCAGACGCTGGAATATGGGGCCGTACGCGCTAGATCATCCGATAGCCTGATCCGTCGCCTTGGGACGATTTGTTTCGGTTTGGAACCCCGCATTGAGGAATTCAAACCAGATCTTATGGCTATGGAGGCGTCTTTCTATTCGGAAAATGCCCGTACCGCTTTGGTGTTGGGACATGCGCGTGGCGCGGTGATGGCCTTGGCGTTTCGTCATGGATTGGATTTTGTCGAGTTTAGTCCTCGTAGCGTCAAACAGGCTGTAACCGGTTCTGGCGCCGCCAATAAGGATCGTGTGGCGCGCATGATGCAGGCTCATTTGCGTTTGGCAGAGTTGCCCAAACCCGCAGATGCTTCGGATGCCTTGGCGGTGGCTTGGACTTCTTTGGGTGGAAATGCCATTTCCCGTCTACCGAAGGCGTCGTCTATGCGGAAGCCGTATTCCAGGCTGGAGCCCTCCGCAGGACTTCTGGGACAAGGGACGACGTATGTGGCGAATGCCCTTCCTGCTGGGGCTGATCTTTCAAAGATTCTGCGCCAAGCGCGCAAAGGAAAAAGAAGATGATTGAGCGTTTGCATGGAATTCTGGTGGAACGTCACCCGACTTTTGCTGTGGTAGAGTGTGGTGGGGTGGGGTATGGTGTGAATTTATCTGCACGCACTGGTGAAACCCTTCCGGCCGAGGGGGCGGAGGTCTCCTTGCTGACCTGGTTACAGGTGCGGGAGGATGCGATGCAGCTATTTGGCTTCGGAAGTTCTCAGGAGAAAGAACTCTTCCTGCACATGATCGATATTTCTGGTGTGGGACCTAAAATGGCCCAGCGTATCCTGTCCAGCGTATCCCCAACGGATTTTTTGGGACTGGTCGCGCGAGAGGATTTGCGTGGTTTGTCGAAGATCAAGGGGATTGGGAAAAAAACCGCCGAGCTGTTAATCCTTGGACTCAAGGATCAAGCGATGCAACTTTCTGCAGTACAAGGTGGCGATGCCTCTGCTTTTTTACCTGCAGGGCTCCAGGAGGCAATCCTTGCCCTTCATTCCCTGGGAGTCAAGGAGCCTGCCGCACGTCAGGCTGTGGAAAAGGCCGCGGACACTTTGGGCCCAGACGCCTCTTCCTCTGCATTGATTCCAGAAGCGTTGCGACTGCTGTAGGTGCCATTAAAAATTCCCGTTTGGCTCATTTCGGCTACGATTGTACACCCTTGTGTCGAAGGACTTACCAGTCTCACGTGAACGAAATACGAGACGAAATATCGCCCAAATTCTGGCAAACTGAACCACAAGAGGCTTTTCCGTTTATTTTTCCCTTGTCCCTTTTTGGGACGTTTAACGATTGAAAGGAGTTTTCCATGCCTGCGCTTGATATGCAAACCTTGCTTCGCGAAATGGTCTCTCGTGGTGCCTCCGACTTGCATATCAAAGTTGGCATCTCGCCAGTGTACCGTGTTAACGGCAAGCTGGAACAGGTGATGGACGCCCGAGTGGACGCCGAAACCATGGACCGCTTTTTGTCCGATATCATGAATCGGGAGCAGATGGAACGCTTTGAAAAAAATAAGGAAGTGGATTTTGCGGTGGGCGCCCGGAATATGGGACGTTTCCGTGTCAATGTGTTTCGTCAGCGAGGCTCTGTAGCCATGGTGATTCGCCACATCAAGGCGGAAATTCCATCCTTCGCCGAACTCAAACTGCCTGATGTCATCCTCGACTTGAGTCTTAAGGAGCGTGGCCTTATCCTGGTCACTGGAACCACGGGATCTGGAAAATCCACTTGCCTTGCGGCGATGATTGACCACATCAACCAGCATACGACCAAACACGTTATTACCATCGAAGATCCGATAGAGTTTCTGCATAAGGACAAGAACTCCATCATCACTCAGCGTGAACTTGGTGTGGACACTCTTTCATATGCCAACGCTTTGCGGGCTGCTCTGCGTCAGGATCCTGATGTCTTGCTGGTGGGTGAAATTCGTGATTTGGAAACAATGCAGATTGCTCTGACCGCTGCCGACACGGGCCATATGGTCTTTGCTACCATCCATACCACCAGCGCCTCAGAGACGATCACGCGTGTGCTCTCTATGTATCCACCGCATCAGCACGAGGAGGTACGCCTTATGCTTTCCGATTGCTTAGTGGGCATCA
>DATIQS010000296.1:0-2466 GCA_035470605.1 Fibrobacteraceae bacterium | reverse complement strand
ACGGTAAATTTGTTCTATGGAATGCAAGGTTTGTCTAACGTGGACAAACAAGCCTTTCTCTTGGACGCTTCAGGGGACATTGTGGATACCCTGGATGAGGTACTGACACTCAATTGGAATTATGCGGAACCCAATGTTTTTATTCCATCGGTAACGGGCATATATTATTTGCACTACCGAGGTTTGGGAGATGAGGACACCTATTGGAGTGACACCAGTTATACCTTACACCTGCGCGCGCTCATTCAAATCCGAGGAATGCTTTCCGTTTGGGATTACAGCCCTGCTTCCTACACCCTATCCTCTGGAGACACGCTTTTCTTGGACAGTCTGCTCTCCTTTGTCAGTATTGTCCCCTCGGATGCCAGTCGAAATTATAAAGTTCTTTTGGCTCGATCCGAACGGACTCTCCTGCAGGATAGCATTGATATCGTATATACCAGCCAAGGCACCACTCCAACGGGAAACCAGGTGTTCTCTCGATGGCTCCTAGCACCGCAGGGTGCTTCTGGAACGGCTCATCTCCTGATTCAATCCATTGCGGATCCTAATCAAGTGGATACCTGTAACGTTTTCGTAACCCCCTAAATTTGACTTTGAGGCCGCGGGAAACATTTTTCCCGATAGAACGCTTTCTCTCACGTTCCAGAAAATGGTATCTTTCTGAAAATCTGTTTCGACTGAACGCGACAGACCCGGTACCATGAATCCATAGAATGCTCTAGAATTATGATCCCAGGCCCATTGCCTCAACTCTGGACAGATCCTAAAATGGTGTATACAATTCACTGGAACAGCCAATCTGCTTCTGGATAGAGGTTTTATGGAATTAGCTCTCCATTCCTTTCATATCCCGGTCATGGGAACAGGGTTTACTGCGGACACTCCGGTCCGTGTGGCGCCTTACGGAATCTCTTCGGTTATTTCTCTGGTGGATGATCTATTGCTGGAACGCATCCGCGAACACTACTGCCGTGTTCATGGCCTCCCCTATGTTGCGATTCCTCGCAAGACTGAAGATGGGCGAGCGAAGCGCATCACGGCCTATCTGGATGTCGTATCTGATCTTGTTCACAAAAAGATCGAAGCGATTCGGAAGCAGTCTTTTTTTGATGGAACCGAAAAGGACCGCTATTTCCGCCTGCTTCCAGAAAACAGCCCCCTGAAACAGGGTTGGTTGAAGATGCGCGCCATGCCCAAAGGTCAGGAGAGGACCACCATGGAGCAGGAACTCACCTCCCAGATGCGCGCCGGTTCTATTGATGTAAACATCATGGTAAAATTGGACAAAGTCAACCGCGATGCACACGGAAAAGCTCTTTCTGACGAATTCTCCGATGCCAAGGCCGCTTTGCGTGGTTTTGCGAATTCTAAAATCAGTTCTTCGTTGGTGTTCAGCGCGGGAATCAATCAGGGCCTTTACAATTATATGGCCCAATTTCGCGACTTTTACCGGGATACCATGGGAAACATCCGAAAAAAAATCGTCGTGAAGGTCAGTGATTTCCGCTCCGCGATGATCCAGGGACGTTTCCTGGCTCGCAAAGGGCTTGAAGTACATGAATTTCGCATTGAATCCGGCTTAAACTGCGGAGGTCATGCATTTGCCTCCAATGGGACGTTGTTAGCCTCCATCCTCAAAGAAGTCCGGGAAAAACGGAATCAACTCGTGGAACAGTTCAAACCTCTTGTAGAAAAGTATTACAAGACAATGGGCTGGGATACGGAACGCCTAAAGCAAGAACATAAACCGCTGGTTACTGTTCAGGGCGGCATTGGAACCTCTGGTGAAGATCGGCGAATGCGTGAATATTTTGGAATGGACGGTACGGGTTGGGCCTCCCCTTTTCTTCTTGTGCCCGAAGCGACGGCCCTGGATAAAGAGACGCGGATGCAACTCGCACAAGCCACAGAAAAGGATCTCTATCTTAGCGACGCCTCCCCACTAGGGGTCCCCTTCAACAATTTGCGCCAAAGTGGCTCCGAAAAATGCCGCGAACGTAGAAATGCGGAAGGAAATCCAGGTTCCCCTTGTCCCAAAGGGTTCCTGGTTTCCAATACGGAATTCAGTGAAATTCCGGTCTGTACTGCCAGTCAATTCTACCAGAAACGCAAATTGGCGCAGATTGATTCCGCATCGATTTCAGAAGACGCAAAGGATACTCTGCGACGTCGTGTTTTAGAAAAGTCCTGTATCTGTGATCATCTGGGCAATAGTACACTCATTGCTCTCGGAGAAGCTCGAGATGGCTGGAGTGCGCCACAAGCGATTTGTCCTGGGCCAAATGTCGCCTGGTTCAATCGCACCTATTCCTTGGAAGAAATGGTGGACCACATTTACGCCCGTAGGCCATCGCTTGTTCCTCCAGAGCGTCCACATATGTTCGTGAAAGAACTTGCCATGACGGTCGATTGGTTTGAAAAACAGGTGGCTCAAAGCGAAGCCTCACTGGAAAGCATCCGTAG